>JAIRZF010000155.1 GCA_031267385.1 Dysgonamonadaceae bacterium
TTGTCCTTTGAAATATCATAGCAGTTTAGGAGGTTGATTTTTACTTTTGTTGTATGAAAGAAAGAATTAACCGGCACTTGAAAGTAAACTATCGACCCCCGTAGATTTTATATCTACCCCCTGAATTAGACTTTCAAGTGTCAAACTGCCAATACCAAATAGAATTTTAGGCTTTCAAACCTACTAAAGGATATTCTATCACCGGCAATCAGGTATATATCTCGAAGCGAGAGTTTCACGCACGGTTCTGTGAGAAATTTAAGGTGAAACTCCTTATCTACTCGACTGAGAGGTCGGAAAATAAATGTAATCATATTGTGGCTCTTGTTCTACGATCCTTATAGTATTCTTATTCCTGCCCGCTTATAAATCGTTATTTTTATTTAGATTTGTAATGATAAAATTATGTGCAATTTAAAGCGTAAAAATGAAAAAGTTAACTTTAATTGAGGTAATCATCCTGATTGTGATGACAGGGTGTGGAGGAGGTACACAATCAACAGGTGATTTGATCACGGTTGACATTACGAAAAGTTTTTCATCCAAAAAGGAGTTGATTCTTCAGGATTTTATGGATGTGGAATATATTGCGCTGGAAACAAACGATGATTTTGTTAATCAAGGGTTCGTGCAGGCTATAAGCAAAGAAATCATATTAGTGACAAACTATAATAATGACGGTGATATTTTTGTTTATGACCGGACAGGGAATGCTATCCGTAAGATAAATCGTAAAGGCCAAGGAGGGGAAGAATACATATCTTGTAGAGGTGTTACATTGGATGATGAGAAGAATGAAATGTTTATAAACGATCACCTTGCAAGGAAAATAAAGGTCTATGATTTGGAGGGGAATTTTAAACGAAGCCTTAAACAGAAGGAGGAAGGCAGATCAATGTTTTATTGGGAAATGCTTAATTATGATAAAGACAATCTGATTTGCTACGATGAATTAAATGAAGAGGTACCATTCCTTATCGTATCAAAACAGGATGGGAGCATAGCTAAGGAAATTAGAACCCCATTTGAAGAGAAGAAGATCTTTATTCAATTATTAAGGACAGAAGAAGGCACAAGAGGTGCCGGGCCAGGTAATTACAGTAGAATAACTCCATTTAATGGCAATTGGATTTTATTAGAGCCATCATCTGATACTATCTATACATTAATGCCTGATTACAGTTTGCGCCCGTTTATTGCGCGAACGCCTCCTGTAAGCTCAATGGACCCAGAGGTAATGTTGACCTTAAAACTACTATCCAATCGCTATTTTTTCATGGAAAGCATAAAGAATGTATATGATTTTGATAAAGGAGCAGGGTTCCCAAAAACGTACTTCGCGTACGATACACAGGAAAGGGATTTCTTCAGGTATGTCGCATACAATGGTGATTATTCTTACAAAAAAGAAATCTATATGGTTGCCCTTACTCCTGTAAACCGCGAAGGCGAATCATGGTGTTCTATAAACTCTTTCGAACTTCGCAAGGACTATAAAGAAGGAAAGCTGAAAGGCAAACTAAAAGAAGTTGCCGCAACCTTGGAAGAAGATTCCAATCCGGTAATTATGGTGGTTAAGACTAAGAAATAAAGGAAATTGCTTATTATCTCATAATTTTTACTTTGAGATGTAGTTATAACAGTCGATAAACCATATAATTTTTTATTTCCAATATGCTGTATTGAATATTTCACTTATTTTGTTTTTATAATTTAAGCAATTGAATAAACTTCACAAAATCCTCGCAATATGCACCCGGATTTTCCATCGCCGTAAAATGTCCACCACTTTCTCTACGTGAAAAATGAACTAAGTTTAAGTGTTTCTCTATCCATGATTTCGGCGGCAAATTAATGTCTTTTGAGAACAGCGAAACACCGGTCGGGACCTTTATGTCACCGACAGGTGTAAGGTGATTACTGTTTTCGTGATAAACCCGGCATGAGGTATAAACAGTATTTGTAAGCCAGTAAATCATGATGTTGGTGATTACGTCTTCATAGGAAAGACATGACTGCCAATCCCCCCACGAATGGAATTTCTCGAAAATCCAGGCGGCTAAACCGATTGGCGAATCCGATAACGCAAACGCAAGCGTTTGGGGCTTGGTGGACTGGATACTCATGTATCCCGCTTCTTCCTTCATCCATTTTGAAACGGTTTCATAATACCGTTTCTCTTCATCCGTCAAATCATCCCGATACGTCATCAAATCACGTATTAATCCGACGTCGTTCAGATAGATTCCGGATAAATGTTCCGGATGATTTTTGGCAAGATAGCGTGTGATTCCGGAACCGACGTCTCCTCCTGCCGCGATAAATCTTTTATATCCCAGTCCGTCAACCATCAGTTTGAACCAAACATCGGCGATTGACTCGTTATTAACGGAAAAAGCGTTTGAATAACCGGAAAACCCGAATCCGATTACCGAGGGGATAATGACGTCGAAAGATATTTCCGATTTGTCTGCCAATATACGTTTCTGCGTTAATGAATGAATCACTTTAGTATATCTTAAAAAGCTGTCGGGCCAGCCGTGAGACAAAATGACCGGAATTGAATTTTGCGTTTCTCCTTTTTCCCAAATAAAATGAATGTCAATTCCGTCAATCGTTGCCATGTATTGATGAAGCCTGTTCAGCTGCGATTCGTGCTTCTTCCAATCGTACTCGTTCAACCAGTAATTGATTAGCTTGCCAAATTCGGGAGGATTAATTCCCAGGTTCCAACTCTTTTCAAAACGGTCTTCCTGTGGCAGTTTCACAGAGGCTAATTTTGTCTTGAGTTCAGCCAATTCTTTGTCGTGGACTGATATAGCAAAGGGTCTGTACTTTTTCATGATTTTTTTACTCCATATTTCATTAAAATTCCAGCTTCATATTGCAGTTATAATACCTGTTTCCTTTGAAGTCGGCATACCCTTCGTCCAATTTATCAAAGCCCAAGCGCGAGTAAAAAACCGTATTTTCCGGAAGTTGAGTCGTTAATCCGAGCAGATTGCAGGTTGGTTCGGATGCCATAAGTCCCCGAACGGCGTGTCTTACGGCAAAGGCGCCAATCCCCAAACCCCTG
>JAIRZF010000168.1 GCA_031267385.1 Dysgonamonadaceae bacterium
AATTTCAACGAAACATAGGACATCATATACACAAGGGAGATTTTAAAGGGAAATGGGTCACACATTCCATGCTTTGGACTCCAGCCGGTTTGAAATTTTATATTGATGGAGAACTGATAAGAGAATGGTGGAACCCGAATGACATAAAATCCCCGAATCATGCCATGAACATGTTTTTCGGCGCTTATGGAATGAACGGCGTAACGATGGAAGTCGACTATGTCCGGTGTTATCAATGGGATCTCAGGAAAAACAATCATTTACCGAATCCCGGATTCGAATATTCCGACAAACTTTTCCCGTGGGAAGGTACGGGACAAATCGACAACCTGAACGCTCGCGCCGGAAAATACGCGCTGAAACTTGCTCCGGGAGCTTACATAGAACAATATATCTACCTGGATCACAGTAAAAACTATGAATTGGATTTTTGGACGAAAGGAGAAGGAGAACTTACCGTAAAAGCGGAAAATATCACTCAGGTATCCGGCATGTCGGAAGACTGCACTGAAATAAAATGCGTTCCAAGCACTCAATATGCCGTACAGAAAATGCAGTTCGCTGCAAACGATGAACCTTTCGATAATAAGAAAACCGTAAAAATATCTTTTAAAAATACCGGCGATAAAGAAATTTTCCTGGACGACACCATGATTCTACCAAAATAAAAATCCCTCATTATTGTTTGATTACAACTACTCCATTTTACATTTTTTATATTTATTGCGTTTTTTTATGTTTTTTTTTGTGAAATATTAAAAAACTTATAACTTTGCCATTCTATATTGTATAATATTGTTATGGAAACGCTAACCATTTTTATTCATTAAAAAAATTATTGTATGAAATTAAATTTCAAGTCAGGTGTTGATCTTCGTTTTTTCAAATCAGCACTCTCAAGAAGGTTATTCTATTCTCTGTTGTTTTTAATGTGCACTCCTTTTTTGATCTATTCGCAACAGGAATCTCTCGTTTCAGGCATCGTAACAGATGCGTCAACCGGAGAATCCTTACAAGGGGTTACTGTAATTATCAAGCAAACGAATACTGTAGCAATAACCGATTCTGATGGAAAGTATGCCATCAATGCAGGAGAAGGAACCGTATTGGTATTTTCTTATCTCGGTTACAAGACACAGGAAATTTCCGTAAAATCCGGGAAAATAATTGACGTCGCATTAGCTGAAGACGCCACTTTACTCGACGAGGTAGTCGTCGTAGGATATGGCAGCGTTAAAAAAGCGAATCTGACGGGATCTGTGGATCAAATTAGCCAAAAAGTATTGGAAGATCGTCCGATTGTTTCCGTGGCACAAGCCCTGCAAGGAACGATTGCCAACCTGAACATCTCAACCAATACCAATACGGGAACAGGTGGAGGAGGAGCTCCCGGCGCCGGTTTAAGTATGAACATCCGGGGTGTTACCGGCTTGAGCAGTGGTTCGGCAGCTTCCGCAGCAGGTCCGTTGATTGTTGTGGATGGGATCCAATCCCAGGATATTAATGCGGTTAACCCGAATGACATCGAAAGCATCTCTGTATTGAAAGATGCTGCATCTTCTGCTATTTATGGTTCGAATGCTCCGTATGGAGTGATTCTGATCACGACGAAAAAAGGTTCTAAAACTTCAAAACCCGCCATTTCTTACAGCACAAATTTAGGTTGGTCGAGTTCTATTAATGTGCCTGAGATGATGAATTCCGTCGAATGGGCGAAAGTAATGAACGATGCACAACAAAATACCAGCGGAAGAAATTTCCTGAGCGATGAAAACATGAAACGTATTCAGGATTATTACGACGGCAAAATACAAACTTCGACCGTAACGAATCCGGGACGAACGGCAGGCGCTTCGTGGTCTCATTTCGACGATTACGGACAAGGATTGAGTAATGATAATATCAACTGGTATGACGTTTATTTGAAAAACAGTTCGTTTTCTCAACAACATAATGTAGGCCTGCAAGGCGGAGCTCAAAATGTCACTTATTATGTAGGACTTGGATACAACCAAAAAGAAGGGATGCTTAGATACGGTGACGACTCTTTCAAGCGTTACAGCATCCGGGCAAATCTGTCATCGGAAATAACCAACTGGTTTACGGCTAATTTCCGCGGATTGTACACAAAAAGGATAAACGATAAGCCTTCCAATACAGGAAACGACAATTTTATGCAACAAATTGCTCAACGCTGGCCTATCATTCCTTTGAGAAATAACGATGGACGTTACAGTGAACAAAGTAACATATTGCTGTATCAAGACGGAGGTCGTAATATTTCAACCGATAATGTAAACGTGTTGACGGGAGAATTCGTTATCACCCCGCTGAAAGGATGGAATGCAACGTTCAACTATTCGTATACTGCAAACAATATTACATCTGAAATAAACAGGCTTCACGTTATATTGTACGACGCCGACGGACGCCCGTTTAATTCTCCGGGATGGACTTCCGACGGATTTGACGCTTATACCAGGGCGAGCGATTCCATGACAAGAGGAAGAACCGACGATGAACGGCATACAATAAACGCTTTTACTTCTTATGAACTGAGTTTGAAAGGCCACGACCTGAAGGCAATGGTCGGTTATACGCAGGAACATGTATACTACTACACTTTGAACGCCAATTCCGGTAATGTGACCCTGTATAACGTGGATATACCGACTTTCCAAACGATGTATTACAATACAAACAACCAGTCGATCTCAGAAACAAATAAACAAACTCTGACAACAAGAGGGGTATTCGGCAGACTCAACTACGGATATAAGGATCGTTATTTAGTGGAATTTAACGGACGTTACGACGGATCTTCCCGCTATATGAAAGATGTTCGCTTTAAATTTTATCCGGGTGTATCCGGAGGATGGGTTGTTTCTTCGGAAAACTTCTGGAACGAAACGCTGGGTTCTCAATTGAACTTCCTTAAATTACGCGCTTCTTACGGTTCGCTGGGAGAACAGAGCGGCGGATATTATCCGTTCTATCCAAGTTTGGGTGTAACGCCTGCTACAAGCGCAAACTGGTTATTCGACGGAGGTCGTTTTGCGTCTCTTTCTTTCCCCGGTATTGTGAACCCCAATCTTACCTGGATCACCAGTACGACTGTTGATGTGGGGATCGATCTATCTCTCTTGAAAAATCGTTTGTCGATTGCTTATGACTGGTACAACCGTTCGTCGGAAGATGTTGTCGGCCCGGCACAGGAATTACCTGCGGTTCTCGGAGTTGCCGCTCCAAGCACAAACAATGCCGCTCTGACTACAAAGGGATTTGACCTGACTTTGAGTTGGAGAGATCGGATTAAGAGTATCGGATTAAGTTATGGCATCAGAGCTACTTTGTCCGATTCGAAGAGCGTTGTGGATAAATATCCGAACGAAAAGAAATCTGTAGGAACCTGGTATGAAGGGGCTGTTATCGGCGATATCTGGGGATATGTGACGGATGGTTACTATACGCAGGCGGAACAAAGCGCCAGCATTGACCAAAATGTTCAGGGAAACCCGAAAGGTCCCGGTACAAACTGGACGGCAGGGGACATAAAATATAAGGATCTGGATGGCGATAACTTGATCACCTACGGAGACAATACGCTTGATAACCCCGGCGACAGAAAGGTTATCGGAAACAATCGCCCCCGTTATGCTTACGGTATTACTTTGGATGCTTCCTGGAAAGGGTTTGACGTGTCTGTGTTCTTCCAGGGTATCGGCAAACGTGATGCGTGGATAGCGACTTCCGGTCCCAGTAATTTCTGGGGAACTCAAAACTCCGAATGGCAGGCAAACTTCCTGACTATCCACCGGGATCGATGGACGCCGGAAACGCCGGACGGTTATTTTCCTAAATATTATTTGACTTCAGCGCAGAATACGAAAAACCAACAGGTGCAAACCAGATATTTGCAGGATGCTTCTTATCTGCGTATCAAAAACCTGCAACTGGGTTATACTCTTCCTAAAAGCCTGCTGGACAAAATCGGTATCAGTAAACTGAGATTCTATGTGAGCGGTGAAAATTTAGCGACTTTCACTGATTTCGTGGAAACGATCGATCCTGAATTTGCCACACTCGATAGAGGGCTGGGATATCCGTTACAACGGACTTTGTCTTTCGGTTTGAATCTTAGTTTTTAATTTTTCGCATAAACCAATAAATTAAACATGTATGAATACTAATATCTATAAAATATTATTTGTTTTACTGTTCGGCCTGTCCGTGTTATCTTCGTGTAACGACGACTTTATGGAGAGAGCCCCGGAAAATGCAATCAGTGATGCTTCTGTGTGGAAAACATCTTCAGACTTGGAGTTGTATGTTAACAATTTTTATAACAAGAGCGATTTGTTACTGATTGACAACGCTGTAGGCGCCAGCGCCAATGTGGGAATATATACTTTGGATCGTGATAACGGAGCAGACACGCAAGTTTCCCGTGCTTTCAACAGCAGGATGAACGGTCAGGGTTCTATTCCCTCATCCGGGGGCGGCTGGGCGATCAGCGACTGGGAAACTCTTCGCAATATCAACTACTTTTTCGCCAATTATCATAAAGCTACAGGCGATGAAGCTGCTATCAACAGATACGTGGGTGAAGCCTTGTTTTTCCGCTCTATTTTTTACTTCAACAAAATACGCCTGTTTGGTGATGTTCCCTGGTATGGTCACCTGCTGAATCCCGACGATGAGGATCTATACAAAGGACGCGACCCGCGGAATGTGGTTGTCGACAGTTTGATCGCCGATCTGGACAAAGCGATAAACTACCTGCCGTCGCGAGGAACCGGCGCTACCTGGAACGGACGTCTAAACAAGGAAACAGCGATGTTACTTCAAGCTCGTATCGCCCTGTTCGAAGGTACCTGGGAAAAATACCATGCCGGCACTCCTTTTGGCGTAACAGGTTCGGACGGGTCTAAACTTATTACCAAGGCGAAAGAAATAACCGATGCCTTGATCGCTTCAGGTGCTTGCGACCTGGACAACAAAGGCCTGGAAAACGGTTATCAAAATGTCTTCAATAAAGAATCGTATAAAGGAAGCAAAGAAGTTCTTTTCTGGAGACAGTATAACAAAAGTTTGAATTTAGGAAACGGCTGGTCTGATTTTAGCACTTATGGAGCTTTGAGCGGACTTTCTCAAAGAATGGTGGATACTTATTTGTGCAATGACGGGAGCCCGATTGAAGGTAATTCGTTATACAAAGGCGACAATACATTGCTGAATGTGGTTGATAACAGAGACCCGCGTCTCAGCCAGACTCTTTTTGTAAACGATGGTGAACACATACAATTCGCAGGTAACGTCCCGTTCAAATATCCGAATTTCGAATCAAGCGATAGAGGTTGTATTACCGGTTATCAGGTATATAAAGGTCATATTCCGAATGAAGAATTATCGGGTGCAAGCGGACAACAGGCGATGATTTATTTCCGTTATGCCGAAGCATTGCTCATCAACGCTGAAGCAAAAGCCGAATCAGGATCAATCACACAGGAAGATATCGACAGAACGATCAATCAACTGCGTCGCAGGCTGGTGGGTATGGCCGACATGAGCCTGGCCGGTGTAAATGCACTGCCGGCTTCCGCCAGAATATTTCCCAACTTGTCCAATATCATCAACGAAATACGCCGGGAAAGAACGGTTGAACTGGCTGTTGAAGGATTCCGTGTGGACGATATTTTCCGTTGGGCGGCTGCCGATGTCCTGATCAAAGGGTATGTGCCTCAGGGAGCAAAACGAGTACAATGGGAAGGGTCTCTTCCCGATGCGCCAAATGGTTTTACCGCGGCGGTAAACGCCCTGCGGGTCGACGATCAGGGGTACATCACCCCGTATGCTGCCCAGGCGTTTCCGGCTACCGGATACAACTTCAATACCAGTCGCGATTATCTGAGAGCATTACCGACCAATCAACTGGTACTCAATCCGAATCTGACACAAAATCCGGGCTGGTAAGGAATAAATAAAGAATTTTTAAAATACGGTTTTCTAAATCTCAAAAAGAGGGCGTTTCAAAAGTATATATTTTGATTCGTCCTCTTTTCATTGCGTACCTACGGCACGCCGGACAGAGCTTTTGGCTTTAGCTTCAGAGCTTGAAGCCATGGCTTTAGACTTTGAAGCCATGGCTTTAGACTTTGCAGCCGTGGCTTTAGACTTTGCAGCCATGGCTTTAGACTTTGCAGCCATGGCTTTAGACTTTGCAGCCATGGCTTTAGACTTTGCAGCCATGGCTTTAGACCTTGCAGCCATGGCTTTTTTCACAAAACCGGACAACTTGTCCGATCCCGGACATAAAGCATAAGCATAAAACGATACAAATCAAGCGCTTAAAATTACGGCACAGCTCTTGTCGCTATTTTAATAAAATAAAATTAATTGCTCGAAAATGGACAAAGAAATTCCCATATCGGAAAGACGAAAGGAACAAGGGAAGCAAATACTCAAATACGGAGGGATTTTTTGGGGTATCAGTATCTTA
>JAIRZF010000197.1 GCA_031267385.1 Dysgonamonadaceae bacterium
TTTACGTTATACGTTTTACGTTGTAAGCGTGCGTAAGCCAAACGTAAAACGTAAAACGTAAAACGTAAAACGTACAAAATGGAACTTGCAATAATAAAATACAATGCCGGAAACATTTATTCAGTCGATTACGCCTTGAAGCGACTGGGTGTTCCGGCGATTATTACGTCGGATAAGGAACAAATAGCCAAAGCCGACAAAGTGATTTTTCCGGGAGTAGGAGAGGCTTCCACAACAATGGATCATCTTCGGGAGAGTGGACTTGATAAGTTAATTGTGGATTTGAAACAACCTGTATTAGGTGTTTGTTTGGGAATGCAACTGTTGTGTCGGTATTCGGAAGAAGGAGATACCAATTGCCTGGGCGTTTTTGATGCGGAAGTGAAGCAGTTTAACCCTCAGAAACATGAAGATAAAGTTCCCCACATGGGTTGGAACAATTTTACTGAAATAAAAGGTTGTTTGTTTGAAGGTTTGAAACCGGAAGATTATGTCTATTTTGTACATAGTTTTTATGTCCCGGTAAATGAACATGCAGTTGCAATCACAGATTATATCTTTCCGTTTAGTGCAGCATTGCAGAAAAACAATTTTTATGCTACGCAGTTTCATCCGGAAAAAAGTGGAAAAGCCGGAGCGAGAATATTAAAAAATTTCCTGGACTTATGATTGGAATTATACCGGCTATTGATGTCATCGACGGCAAATGTGTCCGTCTTTCGCAGGGAGATTACCAACAGAAAACTGTTTATAATGAAGATCCGCTCGAAGTTGCTAAGTGGATTGAGGATTGCGGCATCCGTCGTCTGCATTTGGTTGATCTGGATGGCGCTAAAGCAAGCCGGATCATCAATCACAAAGCGCTTGAGAAAATAGCGACTCATACCTCTCTTGTAATTGATTTTGGCGGGGGACTTAAATCGGATGATGATCTGAGAATCGCTTTTGAATGTGGAGCGTCTATGGTTACCGGAGGAAGTATCGCCGTTAAAGATCCGGAGGTTTTTGAATCCTGGATTGGCCGGTATGGAAAAGACAAGATCATTTTAGGAGCTGACTGCCGGAACGAAAAAGTTTCGGTTTCCGGTTGGACGGAAGATTCTACGGAAGAAATTGTCCCGTTTATCCGGAAATGGAGAGAAAAAGGCATTGAGAACGTGATCTGTACGGATATTTCCAAAGATGGAATGATGCAAGGCCCTTCTCTACAACTGTACAGGAAAATCGCATCAGAAATACCCGGTGTTCATCTGATTGCCAGCGGAGGAGTTTCCTGTGATAAAGATATTAACCTGCTCGATGAAGCCGGAATTCCGGAAGTTATAGTAGGTAAAGCGATGTATGAAGGAAAAATCAAACTATAGAGTTTTACGTTATACGTTTTACGTTTGTCGTGCGTCAGCCCAACGTAAAACGTAAAACGTAAAACGTAAAACGTATTATATGCTTGCAAAACGAATCATCCCCTGTCTCGATATAAAAGACGGAAAAACCGTTAAAGGGATCAACTTTGTCAATTTCAGAGATGCCGGAGATCCGGTTGAGTTAGGCGCCGCTTATAGTGAGCAGGGAGCTGATGAATTGGTTTATCTGGACATCACCGCCTCACATGAAGGGCGGAAGACATTTACCGATCTGGTGAAAAAAGTGGCTGCAAATGTAAGTATCCCTTTTACAGTCGGAGGAGGAATCAATGAACTTCATGATGTTGATCGCCTCTTGAATGCAGGAGCGGATAAAGTGTCCATAAATTCTTCCGCAATTAAAAATTCCGGATTAATTAGCGCTATTGCTGAAAATTTTGGAAGCCAGGTTTGCGTTGTCGCAATAGATGCAAATTTTGAAAACGGCAAATGGATTTGCTATCTTAATGGAGGCCGTATGCCGACGGATAAAGAATTGTTTTCCTGGTCCATGGAAGCCGAAAGCAGAGGCGCCGGGGAAATTTTGTTTACCAGTATGACGCACGATGGAGTAAAAGACGGTTACGCGAATGAAGCGCTTGCCGTTTTGTCGGAAACATTGAAAATTCCGGTCATAGCTTCAGGAGGAGCCGGCAAGATGGAGCATTTTAAGGATGTTTTTACTCTGGGAAAAGCGGATGCGGCGTTGGCTGCCAGTGTCTTTCATTTTGGAGAGATCAATATTTCCGGATTGAAAGGCTATTTGAAACGAGAAGGTATTACAATGAGATAATTTTAAAATTTTAATAGTATGAAATGGGTAGCATTGTTTATTATGAGTATTTTTTTAATCCCTTTCGGGAAAACGGTTGCGCAAAATACTACAGTTGTAGCTCCTGCGCCTTTTTATGATCTGCAGTTTACCGGTATTTCAGGAAAACCGGTAGATTTTGATGTGTTCAAAGGAAAATATGTGTTGATTGTGAATACAGCCTCGAAATGTGGTTATACCCCACAATTCAAGGATCTGGAAGAGTTATATCAACAATATAAAGAGCAACTTGTTGTGGTTGGATTTCCATCGAATGATTTTGGCGCTCAGGATCCCGGTTCAAATAAGGAAATTGAAGATTTTTGCCGGATGAACTATGGAGTCAGCTTTTTAATGATGGAAAAGTCGCCCGTAAAAGGAGATGTCAGGAACCTTGTTTATCAATGGCTTACAGACGATAAGAAAAACGGGTGGAACACTCAGGAGCCTACCTGGAATTTTTGTAAGTATTTGATTGATCCCAAAGGAAATTTAGTTGCATTTTATCCGTCAAAAGTTAAACCTGCAAGTGAGGAAATTACAGGAGTTTTTTCCCGGTAAATGATGGTTTCATAACCGCGGGCAACGCTACGCTCGCCTGCGGTTACGAATAGCGTAGGGATGTGAAAAAAGATACATGTGAAAATTTATCTGCATAAATATGGAAATTCACACCCTTTGTAAGAAAAAGAATATTCATTCTTGCTTTTTTATCAGAGTGCCTGTCTTGATCTTACGCATCTCTTCTTCGGTAAGATCTAAATCTTTGGTTTTCGTTACAAGAAAAAGCCCGCTGTTTGTCTTTATGTTTATTGTCTGATCTTCTATGCCAATATAAATAACTTTCAAAGTTTGGTATGAATCAGTATCAATCTCGAAATATCCATCACTCAATGCTATTTTGCATCTATTATCCTGTTGACAGATACCGGCGCCCATTAAAGATTCCCCTCCTCCTAACAAGAATATATAGCCTCGTATTTTTTTGTTTGAATCTGTCGCATAATTTTCAGGAAATACCCTTGTTCCGATTGCTGTGTTAAATTTTCTCAAGGTAAGCCAATATTGCGAATCAGGGTCGCATGATTGAATATTGAGATTTTCCATATTCACTTCCGTACTGATATTTTTTTCAAATGAAACGTCGTTGTATACGATATATTTTCCATTGTTGTACAGAAGTATGGCATCGTATTTGCCTGATAATTGATTACAATAACGTTCATTATTTTTTACCGTGTCAAGCAAATGGATGGTACCGGTTTCCTTATTTTTAAATAACAAGTTCGCAACTCCCGATTGGTCTTTTTCGTAGGGTAATTTGAATGTTAACTTCATATCAGGATATATGATATAAAACGCTTCAGGATGCCATGCTGACTCATATTCTGTTTTTTCGTTTTGAGCAGTAACATATTCGCAATGAACAGCAAAGAGTAACATTCCTGTCAATAAAGACCATCTGATATTTGTAGGTATTATTTTCATATGTACATAATTTGTTTTTTAAAGGTCATATGGAACTCGCGTCATCTTCATGCGCTTGGGTGCAAGTTTTGCATGCTCGTTTCATCTTGTCTATGTTTTTATAAATTATTGTATTATAAATCACCTCTTGTTGCCAATTCATTTAAATCCAATTTTTTTTGAAAATAAAGAAAAATTTTTTGAAAAAATGCATAAAAAATGAAAAAATATCATCAGGTTTCATTAGATTTCGTTTATGATGTTCGGCATCGGGATAATCTTCATATTGTAAATGATGACATACTAAGAAGCCCGCGCCAGCGGCGAAGACATATTCTTTCATAAATTATTGTGTTTCAGGGGCGGTTTTGGTATCGCAAAATATAATTATTAACATATTTTTGTCAAATATTTAAATAACTACGAATATTTAGCTGTCTGTAAATCAGAGAGTTATGTTTATTTGTGAGGGCGTAAAAAAAGATACGTAGGAAAATTTATGGAAATACGTAGGAAAATTTACGGAGATACGTAGGAAATTTCACGCCCTTATTTCTTAATAATTTAAGTACCGGTAAGGTTTAAAACGAAAAAAAAGTAAATCACAAAACCAAAAACCTTTGGGGTTCACTTCCTTGTGATAACTGTAACTGTAACTGCAACTATAACTGTAACTGTAACAGCGAATTAGTTAAACACTTTGGCTCACTGTCCGCGACAAGTAGCAAGAAGCCCGCAAAATTTACGCTTTAAAAGTAAATCATGTACGTATGAAACGAAACAGAATGATAAAATCAGTACGAACTCACGTTATTTTATCTTCTTAAAGAACCGTTTCCATCGAAATTTACCGGTAACAGGATCTTCCGATTTCCAAATCAGCCAAGCTTTCCCGATAATATGATCCTCAGGTAACAGCCCCCAGTAACGGGAATCTTTAGAATCCCGTACCAAATCGCCCGACATGAAATAATAGTTCAGTTTGAATAGATAAGTATCTATCAACTTGTCGTCAAGATAAACCCGGTTATCGACAACTTGAAGTTCTTTACCGGTTTCATACTCTATCGGTTTTTTATACAAACGATAATTGACGGAATCAATTGCCAGTACATCTCCGGCGCGTGGGATATACAGTGGCCCGAAATTTTTAATGTTCCACTTATAATAAACCGGATCATGCGGGAAACTGTTATAAATCTCCGGGAGCAACTCGGATTCTTTTTTTAAGGATAATTGTCTTTGATTGGACAAACTACCTAATGAATCCGGGATATTTTTCACTTTATAGATGGCATTTTCAATATAAAACGTGTCTCCAGGCAAGGCTACACAACGCTTCACATAACTTACGCCCGGATTCATCTCTATTTTATTCCATCCGCGCATATGAGGAAAATTAAAAACCAGAACATCATTACGCCTGACAGCCCGGATTCCCTTAAACCTGCGGGTTTCTACCTTGCTCCCTTTTAGAAAATCAAAATTTTTATAAATTCTTGGCCCCGGAATGAGTTTATTTACAAGTATATAATCCCCGGCATCAATGGCCGGAAACATGGAAACGCTCGGTATTTTGAAAGAAGCAAACAAAAAGACGCGCAACAGGATAGCTAACAAAACCGAAGCGATGACAACTAAAAACATCTGAAAGGAAAAAAGTAATAGTCGTTTGATTTTTTGTTTATTCATGGCGTAGAAAACATTTTATTTATTTTTTTTCTCATTTCTTCCACAGCTGTCGAATGTACCTTAGGTTCTTTTGTCAACACAATCCGGGACATTTCTCTGAATTCTTCCAGCCTACCGGCCTCATGATACATCAGGGCCAGCAAATAATACGGATACATCCGGTTCGGGACCATGTGAGCCGATTGAAAGAAACATTCCTCAGCAAGCGAATATTGCTTCATTGCCTGGTAATTTTTCCCCATAATATTATACAGCATCGGATCGCAACTGATCCGGACAGCTTTTTGCAATATCCGGTTGGAAGCCTCATATAGTCCTGATTTCGAAAGACTTTGAGCATATTCAAATAAAAAAGGCGTCCGGTCGGATAGTTGAGGATAAACAGATGCGTATTCTTTTGTCGCATCCTCATACATTCCCGCATGATACAACGTTTTCGATTGATTCCAGGATTTATAAGCGTCATAACCGGGATAAATCGCCCGGACAACATATCCGGTAACAAAGATACAAATTAGGAGCAACAGGAAGACTGTTTTCCGGTAATATTTTTCCGTTTTATAGTCTATCGCAGGATTTGCAATCAATGCAATCAATAAAACCAGCCCAATCAGGAAAGGCAATACGCTGAACGGATAAGAAGCCGACGCAAAAACGAGCAAAGCAAGCAAGGAACCGGTCGTGGCAAACTTCTTTTTCCTGATTCCGGTATAAACAGACAAACACATCACCGATAAGAACAACACAAATGGTATTATTCCCTGTTCAACACAGATTTGTAAATATTCGTTAAACGCATATTCGGGGTTTCCCGCTACATTTTTATCCTGTTCACTTCCCCGTCCATTCTCAAAATAAGCTGCCTGGGCTTCGCCATAAACTCCCGGGAAGCGCCCCAGGCCTACTCCTTGCGGATATTGGGATATAACAGGCAAAGAAACTTTCCAAATGAGGCTGCGTCCATCTGCGGAATCTTTTTTCAGGTGATACATTCCGGTTAAGCCTGCAATCAGGAGAATCGAAAAACAAAAAAGGACGGGAATAAACCGTTTTTTATAGGCTTGAATAAATCTTTTATGGTTTTTATTTTTCCGGAAATACCCATATATAACTAAAAAGGAACCGGTTAAAGACGCTATCCATGCGGCACGGCTCATGGAAGCAGGGAGTATCAGTAAAGAAAATGCCAAAGTCGCCGCAGCTATAATCCAACGAAGAATAAAAAGCAACGAACGTTTGTCACGCCCTAGTCGTAAAATTTTCTTTCCGGAAAGAGTATAGTACAAAGCCATTGGAAATACCATCGCCAGATAACCGGAATAAGGCCCCGGATTAAAAAAAGTTCCGGTAATTCTGAACAGGCTGTGGTGGGAAACTTCCCATCCGTAAAGTTGAGCCAGGCCGAGAAGGGATTCTATCAGCCCTGTAAGCAGGAAAAATAACGGTAAAAAATAAATTAAGCTCTTAAATGAGGCTAAGAATATTCGAAAGTAAAAATACAGGCAAAGAATCAAGGCTAAAATCATCGTTTTTTGTGAAAAACCATCACTTTTAGGGAGTAACAGGAGGGTCAAAACCGAATACAACAAAATCAGACAATCGATTTTATTG
>JAIRZF010000269.1 GCA_031267385.1 Dysgonamonadaceae bacterium
ATGATTCCGCATGGCATATCAGCGGTATTGCGGATGGGAATGGATATAATTTTAAATTAACATATTAATGATGAGTATGAAAACAAAACAAAGTGTATTTATGCAGATGTATAACGGTACACGCTTGGGCGAAGGTTCGTTTAATGTAGCCCTGAAAGAACTGTTCTATAAGGCGGACATGAGTAACCGGCGCAATCTGGTCAAGGCGTTTCCTGAATTTTTCGGGGATGAATTGCCGGAGTTTGGAATAATGAAGGAAAAACATCATGTCGGGAACAATAATAACCGGATAAACCACATATTATGACTTGCATAAAAGACATGGAATGTTACATCTTCAATTGCCTTGCAAAGTTCAATCCCAAACTAAGGCAATACAGGGAAGACGCCTTGCAGGAAATACGCTATGCAATTCTTGTCGGCGAAAACGAAATGGAAGCCCTCCGGATGGCAAACCGGCTGTGTAAAAAATTGATGCACCAGTACGGATGCGTTCCGGAGCAGGTAAAGGAACGGTTTGAACGATATTGCCTGTCCGTTGACGCCGACGGAAACGACGCAAGCAATGACATGATAGAGCAAATAAAACAACTTTATGCCGGCAACTGTTCCGGACGAGAAATTTGCTTACGTTTCGGCAAAAAATACAACAGCGCTATTGACAGCCTCTTAATCTCCGCTTTTGCGGGGGGGGGGGGGATATTATATAAATATGATAAATAAATAATTAGAACAATGGACGAAACAATTGAAATTTTATCGGAAAAAGTATTAAATAGCCTCTCCGGATGGTCGTTTCCCGAACAGTCATACATGCTTGGAGAGATAGCGGAGAAATTAAAAGGGATGGCAGGCGAATGCCTTGAGTTAAAATATGGTTTAACGGATAAAGAATTGGAATAATGGCAACAACGCAAATTTTAGAGTATGAAATGCCCGAATTTTTACCGGGCGGCTGGCAGATGCGCGTGGCGAAGCAAATGGGATGGCACCGCAATACGGTGTACAATATCAAAAAGAAGGGCAAATCACATCCCCTTTACGGGAAAATGGAGAAAGCCCTAATGGAAACCTACGGAAAACCCGTTAAAACAGAAACGGTATGAAAGCAAAATTAATCCTTATCAACTGGCTGCTCAGTTTTATGAGTTTAAGCGTCGATATGGAGCGCTCTCCTCTATGGGCGGTAATACTAATAGTTACCTGGTTTGTCTGTTTATGCTTGCTTTTGAAGGATGCAGACAAAAAAGGCTGGATGAATAAAATTTTAAAACAATTAAAAATAGACGAATTATGAAAAATTCAATTTTGCAAATTCAGCCCGAACTTCAAAATCGGGCAATTCGAGAACTATCAGACGTACAATTGCTTGGTAAAGCTGCGTCAAGTATTCCCCTCTATCCTTTCCGACGGAAATCATTAGTACGCATCGAGCAGACCATCCTGTGGTCTTTCCATTCCGGATGTCCGGTGGATAAAACGATACGTCGCAAGGTTTTTTATCGAAAGCCCCTTTTAACGCGTCAAGGTAAATTAGACAAGGAGAAATTGTTTCTCGAAATTCAATCTCGCCGAGATTCGGATTGTCGAAAATAATATCGACCGTCAAAGCATAAGCGGGTACCATAATAATTAATTTTTCTGTTTAGCGCTACAAAGTTAATTATTTATCCCGGAAATCATTGGTTTGGTTTCCGGGAACAAACCAAAGTTAAAGAATAAACAGACAGCGTTTACGCAACCTGCGGCACGGGAGTGACAGCCGGGAGAGACCGGCATTATAAAAAACACAGTAAATTATGTATCAGGTATGTGACAATGTTTTAACAATTTCGGTTAATGACTGGCGTAATGCAGGATTAACTGATAATCAGCTAAAGAAAGATAGCTGTAATGGCCTTTTATCAATTTATCGGCGAGGCATACAGGGAAATACCCTGATAAATGTACGAAGCATCAAGCGTCCGGACAGATTACAGGCAATAGAGTCGACTTTAGGTAGAATCAATGAAAAAACGGAAAAGAAATCGATATTCAAATTTGAAATAGATACCGAGGCCCGTTCATTTTTCCTTTTGCAACGCAAACCGGATGGTTCTACGCTTGATCCGAAAAAAATTGAAGAATACGTCAACCGGGCATCCATATTTAATGGGATAAAAAAAGGACTTGAAATACATACCAATGCGCGTGCGAGCAAAGGAAGATGCCCCAAAAAAGGCGATTTTTGGGCTGCGGCAACCGAGTGGTACCAGGAACAGTCTGAAAAATATTCTTGCACTCCAATCGGTAATTCCCGATCCCTTGAAAGGATATTTAAATATTATTTAAGCGCGGGATACAAATCCATTATTCATAAAGGCACCGGAAATGATTCTGCCCGTATCGTTTCAAATTCGATAGAAAAACTATTTCTTGCTTTATGGCGGACAAACGATAAACCGTTTGTTAGTCGTGTGCATGAACTTTATTTGGAGTTTATTTCCGGATCAAAAGAATTGTTCGATAAAAGTACCGGTGAGATATTCAATCCGGAAGATTTTAGACATAAGGGCCGGGCAATGGAAGTAAGCCCCGCAACCGTATGGAACTACCTGAAGGATGTGGTTAACGAAACATCCGTATTTGCAGATCGTAACGGGAACTTTGACTACACCGTGAAAAAACGGCCGCACCAACACCGGAAACCGGGACGATACACTTTAAGCAAAATAAGTATGGATGACGTGGCAATGAGCCGGAAAAGCGTTCGCGGATGGGTGTATAAGTACATTGCCGTTGATGTTGTCAGCGGATACTGGTTCCGTCCTGCTTATATCGTTGGGAAACCGAATCACAATACGGTTATCGAATCGTTCCGGAATATGTTTTGCGAACTGAATGAACTGGGATTACCCATGCCGGGCGAATTAGAAGTTGAATACCACCTGATGAAAGATTTTGATTGGTTAGGTGAATTGTTTCCCTTTGTCCGGTTCTGTGAAAGTCCGGTAGAAAAACGTGCCGAGCATGCCATTAAATCGCTAAAATACGGAGTGTCAAAAAAAGAAGGTCATACACGCGGGCGTTGGTATTCAAGACACGAAGCATACAGGTCTGTCCGCAATAAGATGTCCGGAGATTTTGTCGAACCGGAATTCCAACCGCAAACAATCATTGCGGATGATTTGTCCGATATCGAAAAATACAACAATTCATTGCATCCGCTTCAAAAGACCTATCCGGGAATGACACGCAAGCAAGTACTTCTTGCGAACATCAATCCAAACTTAAAGAAAATCGACAATTGGCACTTGTTGCGCTATATTGGTAATGAAACGGAAACATCCGTCCGAAATAATGATTATTGCTGTGTGGCAAATGAAAAGTTTGAGTTAACGGACTTCAACAGTCTGAAAAGATTAAAGCCAAACAATACTGAAGTAATGGCTTATTGGTTGCCAAATGAAGCCGGAAGTGTTGAAAAGGTTTATCTATATCAAGATAATAACTATATCGGTGAAGCATTAAACCGCTCGAAATTTGACTATAACGAGTGTGCGATTGAACGGACGGAAGACGATGAAGCAGCGATGTTACACCAAAATAAACGCAATTCACAATTTGATAAGTTTATTAAGGATCACAAAGCCGGTATCGCAAAAATAGGACATCAGAATTCCGATATCAGCGAAACGATACTTGCAATTCCGGTTGAAATTGCGGAGACCATACAGCCCAAAGGGATGGATGAATATGAATACGAAATAACGGATTATTCGCTATTAGCAAAACAATCATTATAACAATCATTATAACAATCACTAATAAAACACCAATTTTATGATTACTACTGAATTAAAAAACAAGATATTAGAAAAGTTGGCACGAAGCCGGGAAATGTTCACCGGATCGGATGCTAAATTTTCGGTAAGTATTGGCATTAATAATGCCCAGTATAGCCGTATTAAAAACGGCGATATCGAAAAAGTATTGAGTGAGGCGCAATGGGTAACTATTGCCCGCAGGCTTAACGTTAGCCTGACTGAACTTCCCGAATGGAAAACCGCCAATACACCGGTCTTTCAATATATCACAACACAACTTCAGATGTGTCAGGAGCAAAGCGTTTCCGCCATACTCTGCGACTTGTCTGATATCGAGAAGACATATACCGCAAAACGTTATTCGGAAACTCACCGAAGTGCAGTATATGTTGATTGTTCTCAAGTGAAATCCAAGCAAAAATTAATCCGCTACATAGCCAAAGAATTCGGGGTGGGAAGTACCGGCAAATATGCCGATGTTTACGAAGATTTGGTGTTTTTTCTTAAAACGCTTCCTACCCCTCTTATTATTCTTGATGAGGCGGGCGATCTGCAATACGATGCCTTCCTCGAAATCAAGGCCCTTTGGAACGCTACCGAAATGGCTTGTGGTTACTACATGATGGGAGCCGATGGGCTGAAAGAAAAAATGCACCGGGCGATCAACACCAAGAAAGTAGGCTATACGGAAATTTTTAGCCGTTTCGGTAAACGCTACGGAAAAGTAATACCCGTATCAAGGGAGGAAAGCGAAAAAATGCTTCAGGCGTCGGCTGCCATGATCATCAAGGCGAACGCTATCGGAAGTACCGATATAAACCGGTTACTTAAAAGCACATTGGGAGAAGACAATATACCGAGTTTGCGGCGTATATATAAAGAACTGTCAAAAGCAAGTTGACATGCGGGCCTATTCGGTAAAAAACGTACTGGACGCCAAGTTTGAGACACTTGATTTTGAAGGAAAGTGGAAGGATGCCATAGGGTGTCCGGAACTGGCGGGAAGTTGGATCATTTACGGCCCTCCAAAGAATGGAAAAACAAGTTTTGCCATGATGATGGCAAAATACATGACAAAATTTGGACGAGTGTTTTATAATTCCATTGAAGAGGGCCTGAGTAAATCCACACAGATGGCCTACGAGCGTGTAGGAATGATAGAGGTGTCCGGAAAAATAATACTGAAGAACGAAACAATTGATGAGATGACAGAGAGGCTGAACCGTCATAAATCTCCCGACATTGTATTCTTTGACAGTATTCAATTTGCAGAATTAAAATTTTCGGATTACAAAAGAATGAAAACAGTTTTCCCCAATAAATTATTCGTCTATGTCAGCCATGTGGAGGGAAAGCAGCCGGAGGGACAGACGGCACGGAAAATTTGGAAAGATGCCAATGTGAGTTTCCGGGTCGAAGGGTTCCGGGCTTTCCCTACCGGAAGATACGGAGGAGGTCAATATATAAATATCAGTGATGAAAAAGCAATGAAATATTGGATAACGGAATAATAACTAAAAAAATACAGAATCATGCAAACACTAATTGAAACAGAACAAAAGAGGCTTATTAAAAAGTTTCATGCCATGCTTGGCAAGGCTAAGATAGGAACGGAAGGCAAAGAAGCGATCCTGTCATCGTATAGGGTTGAAAGTACAAAGGATTTGACGGTAGCGCAGTTAATTGAGGCATGTAATGCCATCGATATGTATATAAAGCCTGAATTGGCAACTTTGGACGGTTTCCGGAAACGGCTGATCGCATCCATTGGCGGCTGGCTCCGGGCCATGAATCGCACGGAAAATATTCAAATCATTAAAGCCATTGCCTGCCGGGCAGCACAGGTAAAAACATTCAATGAAATTCCGCTTGAGAGGTTGAGAAGCCTCTACTCGGCATTCAATAAAAAGAAAAAAGATTTAGCAATGGTCGAGGAATTAACATTGGAGGAATTAAATTATTTGGCAATAAGAAATTAACATATTAAATAATAAACAAATGGAAAAGATTGATTTATCAAAATTATCACAGGATGATCGCAAGGCGCTCATGGAGCAATTGGAGGCTGAAGATAAAGCCAACAAAGAAAGGATAAAAGCCGAAAGGGACAATTACAAAACGATGGTAAATGAAACGGTAAGAGAGTCGTTTGTTCCACTTATGGGACTTTCAAAGAGTATTCTGGATGCAAAAAAACAGGTATTTGACAACTTTGAAACCATTATCGCATTGAAGGGAGAACTATTCGGCACCAAAGAAGAACAGCAAAGCCATACATTTACAACAATTGATGGCAATATTAGTATTAAACTCGGGCACCGGGTTAACGATAATTTCGATGATACGCTTTCTTCCGGAATCGAAAAAGTAAAGGCCTACATGGCTACTTTGGCAAAAGATACCGAATCTGCCGCATTGGTAGAAACGATTATGGATTTACTGAAAAAAGATGCTAAGGGTAATCTTAAGGCTCAACGGGTACTGGAGTTGCGTAAACTGGCAAACCGGGTACATAATGCTGAATTCAGTGATGGGATCCGGATTATTGAAGAGAGCTATAAGCCGGTTAAAACCTGCCAGTTTATTGAAGTAAAATTCAAGGACGAACACGGCAAAGAGCATGCCCTACCTTTAAGTATTTCTGCTTTTGATTTATAATTATTCACCTAATAAAAAAAATAGTATGAATTGGTTTGAGTGTACAGTATCTTATGAAAAGATAATGGAAAATGGAGTTCGGAAAAAGGTAACGGAACCGTATTTGGTAGATGCGCTTTCCCATGCGGAAGCAGAAGCCCGGATCATTGAGGAGATGAAGCCTTATATCTCCGGAGAATTTACAGTATCGACGGTTCGCCGGGCGAAATATACTGAAATTTTCTTTTGTGAAACCGGAGATAAGTACTATAAAGTGAAAGTTGCTTTTATTACAATCGATGAAAAATCCGGAGCGGAAAAGAAAATAAAAGCAAATATGTTGGCGCAGGCTTCTGATTTGAAAGAATCTATTGTTGTTTTGGAGGAAGGGATGAAAGGAACGATAGCAGACTATGAGTTTGTCGGAGTTAATGAAACAATGTTAATGGATGTATTTCCCTTCAGTGCTTCTAAATAATTAATCTTTTAAGTAATCATGATTACCGAATTCTCAAAAATAGTATGTATCCCGGAAATGGACATCCTTGGAAAAAGAGGGACACAAAATGTATGCGATATTCGTGAATTATATTGGTTTGTACTTCAAAAGAACGGATTTGGCAGTAGTAAAATCGGAAGACTTTGTGATCGTACTCATGCGACAATCCTCAGTGGAATAAAAAGGATAAAACAGTTGCTCGATGCGAACGACAAAGATATATCAAGGTTATATGAATTAACAAAACACATTACGAGATGCCCACCAACAACACCATTCTAAAGGCTTTGAAGATACAGGAACTTGTCTGCAAGCATTACGAAGCAGGCAGACAGGATCGGTGCAAGCTGTGGGTGTTTCGTAATATTGTTGTGAAAATATATCCGATGACAGAGCGAACATTTTACCGGTATATGGCTATTGATACGGAAAGCAAAGAAGAGATTAAAAAAGATTGTAGGCAATTGAAATTATTTAATTAGAAATGAAACGAAATTGGACAACAAGACAAGAAGATATCCTAAAGAAAAAATATTTTATGAGTAAAAAACAAAAATCGCAACCTGTTATGGGTTTACAATTGGTCAAAATCGACCACAGTACATTTTCCGTTGAAATGAAAAACGGAAATATGATGGTTAATGCCACACAGATGGCAAAACAATTTGGAAAATTGTCGGCTAATTTTCTCAGACTGGATGAAACAAAAGAGTATATATTGGCGTTAAGCCGTTATAAATCAGCCGTTATTCAGAATCGTATAACGGGAATAGATAGCGTTATGGGAAATCCCATAACAGCTGATTTAGTGATGGTTAAACAGGGCGGCCGCCCGGAAGAACAGGGCACATGGATGGAGCGCAAATTGGCTCTTCGTTTTGCCCAATGGCTCGACCCATATTTTGCCGTACTGGTAGACGCCCATTTGGAAGAAATGATGTTCAAACCCACCCGCCTTCGCCCAGAACTTGCGATCCCGGATGATTTACCGGACGTTCCGCGGACACACCTGTTCGCTCCGGATTTGACAGTCATTATTCCGCTTTTTTATTTAACGGTAATCAAATGCCTCGCTCCCGATGTCTCGGACATTTTAATTCTGAGAAATCATTCTTTAAATATGTGAGAATAACACGTGAGGAAAATGCATTGACATTGTCAAATCATCGCTTTTTTCAATAGTTATTTTGTTGCTTAGTAGAACTTTTTTAACTTTGACGTAAATTTAATAAAAAAATAATAAAATTATGAGGAAGATATTATCATTTCTATTTATATCTGTGCTAACACTATTCTTTGTTTCTTGTGAGGAAGAGGAGGAGATTTTGCCTCCTTCTACAACCGCAAAAATATTAAGATTTAAGGCTGCATCGAATGAGTGTGATTTGCTTAGTCGTACTTGGTTTAATACCGCTTTTACGAAGATATATAATACTGATTCTCTTCCATCCGGAACTGTTATTAAAAATATGAAATTTGAAATTTCCACTTATTTCTCTTCAAAAATACTCATTAATGGTGTAGAATGGAATGGTATAGATTCGGTTCAATATGAATATCCAATTTTTATAACTGTTTTTGCTCAAAATCCGGATTATAAAAAAGACTATGAGTTGAAAATAAATATTAATTCTCAAAGTGAATAAAAAAAGCCCTCAATTGGGGGCTTTTTTTAGATATTAATTTTAACTGATGTTGATATAGTTTGCTTTACCGGCATGGCACTCACATCCTGCGCATGACAAGTAAAAATTTCAATATTTTCCTGCAGTTCGTCAAAATCATGGTCGGTATTGCTTTGGGTGGCTGTCAATGCATCGTGTCCAAATTCAACTCCCGATTTGAAATGTCCATGCAATACGCGGTTGATATCGGTCAATAGGTCGAAGAACCGGAGCGCCCGTTCCTCATATCGTCCATCATTCAAAGTTGGTTCATTCCGTTGAGTTACCACATGCAAAACAATACCAACTGCAGCCTCCCGGGCACCGCCTCCCTGATGGCGCCATTGGATCGGTTGAAACTCTATAAAAACAGCCGGCGTATAGAATGCCTGTTCCTCCTGAATATACACCAAGTTATTGTTCCATATATCGAAATGCAGGATAACCGGGTTCCCGGATTCGTCTTTTATTTCCTTTAGTTTTTCGATGATCGATTGATAAATAAACTTTCTCATTTCCGTTGTTTTAATTGTTCATATAAAAATTGTTCGAGTTCTCGCATGTTGGGCTCCAGGGCTCGTTGTATAGCCTGGCCAACTTCCGGGGCATTACCAATGAATTGGCGTTTAGGAATGGTTAACTTGTCTCCTACCTTTTTTAAAGCTAAACCTTTGTAAAATTTCGCTTCAAGGCTATATTTTTGTGTGCTTCGGGATTGCTCCCCTGATTTCTTATAATTTATTTTTCCACTTAATTCATAGTACTTGGCCCAAAAGAATTTTTTCATTTTTCGGGTTACGATTATATCGCCTCCTGAGTTTTGTATGTCGGCATAAGGTGTGTCGGAAGTCCAGGTTATTCGATTATCTGTTACGGTAGATTTCAGACTTCTACGTAAACGACCGGATACCAATAATAAAGAACCTTTTCTGCCGATTTTTCTATCCGGCCAAGTTTGTGAGAAAAAAGCTTTTCGTTCAAAGTTTTTGTCAAATTCGTCGGATAGTTCCACTTTAATATCGGTTATAATCTTCTTTTTAAACTGATTAAAATCCATTTTTTATCTATTTAATTTGTATTTTAAAAATATTTGTCGTAGGAAATATCTGAAGAAAAAAGAACAGGATTGTATTCCCGAAAGACATTTTTCTTTAGCTATTTTCTTTTGACTCTTTTATACTGTTTTTGCGCATTTCCTTGACAATCTTACACACCTGACAAAGTTCGTTTCCCGGAATATCAGCAGCTAACCGGATGTTTTTATCGCAATTTTCACAACCACGCGGATAGTATGGGTGTTTGTCCGGAAATATTTTAAGCGTTTTTCCCGGATTGGTTCGGAACATGGCCAGTTTGTTGGTTCCGTCAGCGCCGATACGTGTAGTCGCTTCTTTTCCGTATTCCTGCGCTTCTGCCGAATTACTTTCCGGATATTTTCCTGCACGTACCTGAACAACCGTACAACGGCATCCCCAGTCTAATGGCGGCGTGTAGGAATCCCAAAAGGGGTCGGTCATTGGCAAGGTTGTTCCTCTAAGTATGGCGTGATCAGCGCGTACCTTATCATCGCCGGCTGTCCGGTATTGTAACCGGTAATCGTCTCCATCCGCTTCAAAGTCCTGCCATTTACCTGCCATTTGTGCCGAATGAACAGCATATCCATACTCAGATTCAAGATACCGTTTATTGTATGTATCATTGATTCCTTGTACATCTTTGTAAAACCGGTCAAAAGGTTTTATTTGTCCCTCCGGAGTAACCAAAAGCAAGGATGCGTCTTTTAATTCGTGATAAGTTTTGATGCCGGAAAACACAAATACATTTTCCTTCAGGGCATTTAATACCGTTTCCGGTATTTCATTTTTTAATTTTATGTTTTCTAATCCTTGAGTAATGGATTTTGAGAAAATATTGTTGAGTTCACCAACGAGTCTTCGAGGGTCTTTTTTTAAGATATCTTCAGGTGCAATACTTCCGTTTTGGTAAACAAATTTCATGGCATCATCAAATACGGAATTGTCAAAGTCAATAGATGATTTTCCCAGTTTAATTTTGGGACTGCGAGTCAATCCCTCAATAACAGGATCGTCATACAGCAAGTCAAGAGCCTTATTCAGCCCCGCGTAGTAGGCGGGGCTTAGTCGAAAAAATTGGTCGGAGCGGCTGCTTGCTTGCCGGTAATAACAATGTTGTATTTATCAATGAAATATTTCGGATCAATTTCATAGCCGCCCGTCAGGAGCATTTGTTCAATGTTTCGCATCTGATCCGGTGAATAGCTTACACTATCATCCCAATCATACCTATAACCTTCGACAGGGAATCCGTGCATTGCCATGAATGGAATCAACCGGTTATTAACAATATCCCGGACAAGATCCGCATCCGCTTCCACCACATTTTCCAATATTTCCAAATGTACTTCGGATTGGCTCAATGAACTGCCATTATCAATAGTCATGGTTTGATTCAAAACACCTTTGGATATTTCGGAATTAGAGCGATTGATGCGTTGATCATAGACATTGTAAGCATCTCCCCTGGTTGTTTCTTTAATTTCGATTTCAGTTCCTTCAGGGAATAAACCCCAAGCAGCCGCTCCCATTTCGGATAACATCTTTTCGACCTTGGTAATCTCCGAATTATCACGGGAGGTTGTCTTTCCAATTCGGATTGGCATGCCAAACAATTCACCAAAGCCATCCCAAAAAGCAAGCATGTTCTTTTTACTTAATGCGCTTGGAGAACATTTGAGCAGTAATCCCAAGTCTTTCGGTTTGCCGGCTTCAATACACCATTGAGAAATTTTGCCGGTTCGATAGTTTATGCCTTGTTTGGGATCACCGCCGGCTTCTTTGGTTATAACTCCAAATTCCGGCACCACGTGCATGCGCGGGACTAATTCTACCGTTTCAAAACGTCGTTTTCCCATTACGGAAACGATATCTCCGAATTGGATCAGGGAATGGCCCCAGTATCGGACATCCAATACTAATTTCAAGAAATCCTTGAACCATTCTGCCTCGAACAGTTCTGATAATTCCCGGTTCTCTTTCCCATTTTTATCAACTAATTTGAATGCCTTTTGCAGAACAAATCCCTCCCTCTGCGAGATGCAACCGGTTAAATGCAAGTCGATATCCACATCGGCATAAACTTCATATAATCGACGGCGTTGCGGGTTCTCCGGATTAATCGCCATTTGCCAAGCTTGTCGCCAAGTAGCAATGTCTTTTTTAGTCAAATTCATCGCCGTTTGTGCCAGTTCGATAGTCATGGCTTTGACACGTTCTTTCTCTATCTGCTTCATCGCAAGAAGCATCTCGGGAGTATATATATTTTTGTATCCCATTTTATCAAAATTTAATAATCATACGTATTTTTGCCCCAGCTTCCCCATTTAACCGGATTGCCAATATCATTTCCGCTATCATCGGTAAGAAGGGGAAGATCAGGAGACGCTTTTCCGGCTTGTACGCTTTCTAACCATTCGATGGCGCGTTTATAGCGAATTTCCCGGATTTCAAAACCGATTCGTTGTGGCATCCATGCGATCAAATGATACAAAGCCACATCGCAGGTGTACATAACCAATTGCCGATTCCGATTTGATTCGGTTTCGGAAAATGCTTTTGCTACGTCATACCGGCTACGCAAATAGGAACTGATTTCATCAATGGCATATCCTTCTGCTCGTTCCAAATTTTCCGGATCGCTTTGATTGATCACACCAAGAGTTTTATTGTCAACCACTGCTTTATAATCTTTTATTGTCAAAAACATAATCTTACTTATTTGGTAATATATAAAGCTATTTTTTCAGCCTGTTGAATGGTAAATCCTTTTACAAAATATCCATCTCGTATGAGTTTTCTAAGTTCCTTTTTACTTTTCACTAAAAAACGACCGTTGTATCGTAATACAAGAAATTTCATTTTTGATTTTTTTGCCATCCAATCAGCCTTATTGATAGCATTTTTAAATTTTCGTTCCTGATTCCATTGCTTGAGTCGGATAAATAAGTTTACCATGCGTTTTTTGATGTTGGACGCCTTCCAAAGCGCGGTGTAAATGATTCGATTCGTGTTCTCTTTTGTAATATATAGATTGCTCCCTCGTCAGCATCCGGGGCGTCATCGTGCGTACGGGTTCCTTTTTCAAAGGCTAATAATTGTTCATTCCCGGTAAGTGTGTCCCGGTCTTTTTGCAAGTCCTCATTATACCAGACAAAACCTCGTTCCCAAAGTGGGCTTACCGATTCAATCCGCTGAAACTTATCCGGTTTCTTTCGGTGATCACCCCTAATGGGGAGTTGGTATCCTCTTATATTTCCCTCAGTGGTGAATTCGTCCAGAATAATGTCTTGAAGAAAATTTGCCTCAATATAGTAATCGCAAAGTACACCTTGAGGTAGAGATTCATGCAGGTCGTAAAACCAACGCACCATTTCGGCGGTACTGCATTGCCGGACAAAATTTTTAATATTGTGAAGTTCGGTACCGACTTTTCCCCATACTTTAATTGCCTTGTAGTCATTTTTGGTAGAGCCTTTGAATGAGGGGTCACAATAGGCAACAATATTTTCATATTTATATAACGGATATAGTTTTTTCCATCTGATCCAATCATTTTTGAATACGGCGCCTTTCGTGATTGGATTGTTCATATACTCTTTCTGAAAAGAGCGATATCCCATGAATTGTTCCATTGCCCGAATCTCTTCTTTCCCCCATTTTCCGGGCCAGGAAACATTCCCGTTTTTATCGTAAACATTCACTTGGGAAACATGTACGCCTTCCGTTGCTGCTATCCTGGCCAACACGCTGTTTTTGCTTATCAGGTTGCCAACCATGATAAAACGACCACGTCCACCATCCAAAGCGCCAAATAAAGCCTCTTTTACCCAGTCGGTTAATTTGGATACACGGGATTCATTTTCGCATAATTCGTCATCGTCCAAGTCATCAATCACAATGTAATCCGGCCGCTGATCCCGGTATCTCAATCCGCGAGGAGACTGTCCGCGGCCACGGGCGAAAAAAGCAACACCATCGGTTGTGACAAACTCGCCATCCTGCCAGGAACCGGCATTGTATTGCTTCCCAAAATCATTGGCGTATCGTTGATTGTATTGTAGTTCTGACTGTACATCAGATAATAAGGTATTCGCATTATCTTGGCTTTTACCGACCAAAACCATCACATTGATTTCCCTTTCTACTTGACATTTGAGCCAAAGAGGAATAAATACATCCATGTGTGTACTTTTGGCGTGAGCTCTCGCCCATTTGAAGAGCGCCTTCAGGTTTCGGGTTGTTTTTATCTTATTGGCGGCATCGATGTGGAATTTTGCACTGGGAGTTATTTTTCCGGTTTTCTTATTGGTGCAATAGTGGGGAAAATAGTATTCTACAAAATAGGCATAATCTTTCCGGGCACGATTGATTCGTGCCAGTTGTACGTCTTTTTTTTCGGATTTATTGACAACCGTAGCACTCTGAACCTCGCTGCAATGTAGTTGCCAGTCTTTGAATGCTTCTGTAATTTCCCTTTTTATCATTTTTGTGAGCGAATTGATTCCAAGCCATGTATCCGGCCAGTAGTTTTGTGTTTCCGTAAATTTCCATATCCTGTAAAAAGGAGTCCAGTTCTGATAATATACTTGCTTTCATAACCGTTAAAATTTAGTAATGTGCTCATTGATATATAAGTCCTGGTATTTATTGATTGCCTTAATCAATTCAGGAGTTACTTCAGGGTCAAATGAAGCCCGGTACTGTATCCATTTGCTGAAAGCCATAAATACGTCAATCGTACTGACAATATTTGCTTTCTTGTCGAGTTTCTCAATTGCAGATGCGAATTTTGATAATTTATCCGGAAGAGATCCGATAAGTTCAATGTCTTGAGATTCATACACTTGATCTAATATTTTATTAAGCGCTACGAGCGATTTATTAACCAATTCCGGTCGAGTAACATTTATACCTGCCCGCTTGGCTGCCCATCCTTCCTTTTCAACCCATTTGCTGATCGTTTGCTCGCTTATTTCAATTTTTGCAGCTATTATTTTTTGAGCATCGCCTTGCATATAATATATCCTGGCCAGCTCTTTTTTTGTCTCCAACCCCTTTTTTGTTACCATATTTTTTTTGATAATTATTCGACAAAATTATTCCTACTACTCCTCTATAAAAAATATATATGACAAACTGTCAGTTGTTTTTGCTCCATTTTTTTATGACATGTACTTTTGCCTCGAATAATTCAAGAAAAATTTGAAGAAAATGGCAAAAGAAGTAGTAATTAACAATTCAAAACTAAACAGTTTTAAGTTCCGGATTCTCACTTCAGGGATAGATATAACGCAATATCAGCGAAATCCTATTTTATTGTGGATGCATCAAAGAGCATCCGGAGAAACAAAAGAAATTCTCCCAATTGGTCGGATTGATAACTTGCGGGTGGATGGTGATAATTTAATTGGTACTCCTGTTTTCGATGAATCGGATGAATTTGCAAAGAAAATCAAAGCAAAGTGGGATTCAGGATTTCTGAAAATGGTAAGCCCCGGACTTGATCCCATCGAAACAAGTACAGACCCTGCATTGGTAGTAGAAGGACAAAAACGCGCGACTGTAACCAAATCGAAGTTAATTGAAGTTTCGATTGTGGATATAGGCGCCAATGATGATGCGCTTATATTGTACAGGGAAGGTAAGATATTAAATCTTGCTTCCGGTGCCGATTCTTTAATTATTCCTGAAATACAGTTACAAAACAATTTAAACAATCAAAAAAATGAAAATGAGATGAAGACAATCGCATTGAAACTGGGTTTGCCGGAAACGGCAACTGAAGCCGAAGTTTTAACAAAAATCGGCGCCTTGCAGTTATCGGCTCAAAATGCCGATACTCTGCAAAAAGAAGTAGAAAAACAGCGTGACAAAGCTATTGAAACAGAAGTGGACTCCGCCATCAAATTGAAGCGGATTACCGCCGACAAACGGGAACACTTTATCACACTTGGGAAAAGTGCAGGTATTGATAACTTGAAAACAACGCTTGAGTTGATGTCTCCGGCTGTCAAACCAATGGATGTAATTGTTCCGGGCGCTTCGGCTGCTACTTCCGGTGATTATAAGAAATGGGAAGAAGTTCCGGCAGACAAGCGGATCGAACTCCGGAAAAGCGACCCCGGCATGTATAAAGCCCTGTATAAGGCTGAATACGGTTTTGAACCAAAAATTGAGGTTTAACAAAATAAAAAGAAAATTGAAATGAAAAGAATTGTGTTGATGTTGGCCCTGACGGTCAACTTTATAATTGGAGGAACAGTTGCTGCATTCGTCGGAGCGCCTCCTGTTTTGGGTGGAATAGCTTTGAATGGGGTTGCGTTGCTTTCACCTTTATTTGGAATTGACGGATTGCGCGCCGGTGTTTATACGGAAGTATGGACGGGTGAAATGATTAAAGCTTTCCGTACTTCGGTCGAGTCAATCGGATGGCTGAATAAGATTAGGAGTTATGACCAGTATGCCGAAAATGATGTGATCCACTTCGTTGATATCGGCGGCGATCCAACAGTCCTTATTAATAATACAACCTACCCGATTGGTATAGAAAGTTTAGCCGATGCCGACAAAGCTATTTCATTAGATAAATACCAGACCAAGGCTACCCGTATTACCGATGATGAATTATACGCTATCAGTTATGATAAAATGGGATCGGTAATTGAACGACACAAAGAGGTAATCAATGAAAAGAAATATGCGAAAGCATTGGCCGCATTGGCGCCCGCCTCTGACACTGCCGCCACTCCGGTAATTTTAACAACAGGAACTGATTCAACGGATGGAACCAAAAAAACAATCACACGGGCGGATATTATTGCTTTGAAAAAAGCATTTGATAAACAAAAAATACCAACTGCCGGACGAGTGTTGGTTCTTTGTTCTGATCATGTGAATGATTTACTATTGCATGACCAAAAATTTGCAGATCAGTACTACAACTATACTACCGGAAAAATTTCTAATTTGTACGGGTTTGAAGTGTATGAATATGAAGATTGTCCCTATTACACCGTTTCGACAAAGACTAAGTTACCCTTTGGAACCGCTCCCTCTGCAACTACCGATCGACAAGCATCCGTAGCATTCTACGCTCCACGGATGATGAAAGCAGCCGGTTCTACCAAGGCATATCTTTCTGAAGCGAAAGACAATCCTACTACCCAAGAAAATTTAGCAAACTTCCGTCATTATTTCATTTGTTTACCACTTAAAAATGCGGCGATCGGAGCAATTGTATCTGCGATTCCCCTAACAGCATAATAATGATGGATAGCAAAAATAATAAATCAGATGCAATGGGAGGGGAAATAGTTTCCCCTCCCGAAAATTCGGAAGCGGCGCTTGACCTGAAAACACAAAAACAATCCGAATTAAAGGAAGAGACAAGGCAACCTATTAAACCGAAGGGGCAGAAAGCAACTAAATCGAAAGAAAAAGTAGGGCAATCTACTCGACTGAATACGCAGAAAGAGGGAATAAAAAAACTCTCAAAGAACAAATTTTCCGATAAGGCAAAAGATTTGTTCAAAAGTCATCCCGGAGCAAACGAGTTGCATTTTACAAGCGATGGTTATGCTTTCTTTAAAAAGAATGATGCGCAAAATCATTCGCGGAGTTTGAAAGAAAAGGAAATCGAAACAATCAAAAAAGAACAGTAATGTTACCAAGAGTTAAGATATATTTTGAAAATGGCGCTTTAGGAAGTGTTGCTCCGAGTGCTGACGGAGTGGTAGGGCTTGTCTCTACTGCTCTGGCAGTTCCCGGGGATGGCATGTTGCAATTGGCGACTCCCTATGTACTTCGTAAACTTGATGATTTGGTAAAATTGGGAGTTACGGCAGTTGAAACTGACGCGAACGCCTTTTTATACCGAAACGTCAAAAAGTTTTACGATGAATCCGGAGACGGTGCGGAATTGTGGATTATGGGATTCCCAAATACGGAAAAGCAATCGGACTTGGTCGATAAAACCAAAGACGATGCCAAATTATTGATCCAGGCAGCCGGAGGACGGCTTCGCTGTTTAGCAGTTGCCTTTAATCCGGACGCCGACTATAAAGCAACGATTATAGATAGCGTTGATGATAATTTATTTACTTCCATGCTGAATGCGCAAGCGTTGGCAGAATGGGCAACCGATTCGCTGTATGCTCCTTTGTTTGTACTATTAGAGGCACGTAGTTTCAGTGGGACAGTAGCCGGTTTGAAAGATTTGTCTACATACGGTTATAATCGTGTAGGTGTTTTACTTGGCGACACTGAAGCAACTTCTACCGGTTCGGCTATCGGTCTATTACTTGGTCGAATTGCCCGGATACCGGTACAACGGAACATTGGGCGTGTACGGGATTTAGCCCTAAAAATATTGACCGCTTTTATTAAAGATAAAAAGGTGGAAATTGCAGACGTAGAAACTATCCACGACAAAGGATACATCACATTCAGGACGTTTACCGGAAAGGCAGGTTACTTTTTTAGCGATGATAGTTTGGCGACCGCGGCGACGGATGATTACCGTTCTATCGCTCGTCGCCGGACAATCGATAAAGCCTATCGTATTGCCTACTTAACGCTTATTGAATTCTTAAATGATGAGGTACCGATTACAGATGCCGGCGAACTGGTTCCGGCAATGGTCAAGAGTTGGGAGAGTGAAGTGGAAGCGGCCATCATCAATCAAATGACATCGGAGGGTAATTTGGGTATTGATCCTGATGATCCTGCCGATACTGGAGTTAAATGCTTTATTGATTATGCTCAAAAAGTAGTTTCAACCGGAAAGATTGAAGTTTCTCTCAAGGTAAAACCGTACGGTTATGCTAAGTATATTGATGTAAAACTGGGTTTCATAACCATAAATAATTAAAAAAATGGCATTCATAAACGGACGACAATATGAATTTGCAGATCTTACCCTTTATTTGGGTGGTCGGGATGTTAGCGGCTTCCGGGGTATCAAATATACCTCAAAGCAGGAAAAGGAAGTGCTGTATGGAAAAGGTAATAGGGGGATGTCTATCCAAAAAGGCAACATTAGCCATGATGGTGAGATATCCGTTACACAAAGTGAATTGGAAACATTAAAGGTATTAGGAGGCGGTTCGATTTTAGGACTTAATCTTAATGCGGTTGTCTGTTATGGTAATCCGGTAAAAGGCGATATGCTGATTACGGATAAACTTACCGGTATCCAATTCACGGAAGAAAGCAAAGAGTTCAAACAAGGCGATAAATTTGCGGAAATAACGCTTCCGTTTATCTGCCTGGATATTCAGTATCAATCAATTTAATTATCAACAAAAATGTTTAAAGCAACACAAGAACAGATTGCCGATTGGAAGGCAAAGCATGGCGATGTATTTCGCATTCAGGTAGAAGATAAATCCTGCTATCTGAAAAAACCAAGCCGTAAAGCGTTGGGATACGCGTCGATGGCAGGTAAGGAAAATCCCTTGAAATTCAACGAAGTTTTACTCAATGATTGTTGGCTTGCCGGTGATGAAGACGTAAAGACCGATGATACGTTGTTTTTGTCGGTATCATCCAAGTTGACAGAACTGATTCAGGTAAAGGATGCGGAACTGGAAAAGTTATAGAGGCTGCGGAGGTCGATAAAAAAGACTTTGTGCGTATATCTAATGCTCAATTGCGTTACTATATGCACATTTCCGACCCCGACAGCCTCACCGATGAAGAGTGGGCGGCAAGATACAAGGAACTGGAGTTTATCCGTAAAGAAGAAGCAAAAGCAAATAGAGTAAAATAATGGCCGAAAATATAATGACATACGTATTGGATTTGCAAGAAAACTTATCTGCTAAAATGAAGCAGATAGGGATTAACAACGAGCAGCAGCTTGACACATGGTCAAGAGTGCAAACGCAAGTCAATAGTGCAAGTCAAACCCTGAATACTATGGGTCGGTCTATTGGTTCTCTATCTCAACGGGTATCTGCTTTGCGAGCACAACGGGAATGGATACCCGCTTCCAACCGTGCCGTTATCCGGGCAACCAATGAAGAAATTGAAAGATTGGAAGAAGAAATCCAACGGCTTAATAATGCAGGTTCCGATGGCTTAATGTCAAAGTGGTTAGGGCCCATCAAACAGTTTATCAATCCGCTTACCATTGCGACAGCCGGCGTATATAAGATGAGCCAATATATTGGCCGGTCAAAGCAAGGTTACTTGGAAGAAAGTGTCGAAGTGTCTAAACTTTCTCAAGTAATGAGAAATACAATGGGTGCGCGCCAGGGAGAAATAAATAGCATTTTGGATTTAGCTTCTGCTCAGCAAAAATTGGGCGTTGTTGGCGATGAGACACAATTATCCGGGGCTCAAGAGTTGTCCACATACCTGACCAAAGCGGATAGCCTCAGAAAACTGCTTCCTGCGATGAATGACATGCTGGCCCAGCAATATGGTTTAAATGCCACACAGGAACAGGCGGCTACCATCGGGATGATGCTTGGTAAAGTAATGCAGGGTCAAACAGGAGCATTAAGTCGGTATGGTTATGCATTTACCAAAGCGCAAGAGAAAATACTCAAAACGGGAACGGAAGCACAACGAGCAGCGGTTCTGTTTAACGTAGTAAATGAAGCCGTCGGGGGCGTGAATGAAGCGTTGGCAAAAACACCTGAAGGAATACTCAAACAGCAGGCCAACAATATGGGCGACCTGCAGGAACGAGTCGGTAAATTAGCCATACAGGTACAAGCAACACTTTCTCCCATTATTGCCAAAGTTGGAGATTTAACGGATAAAGTTATATCCTTATTCGAAAGGAATGAAGAGCGTATAATGCAAGTGGTGCAAATAATTTCAACAATCGTTACTAATGCTTTATCCGGAATTTGGAATGCGATTAAATTAGTATGGAATATTTTCTCCGGATTTATAAATGGCATCCGTGAGGGTAATCCTATTTTTATAGGTCTTGCTACTGTCATAGGCTCTGTAACTACCGCAATTATTCTGTATAATGCCTATGCTCAGGCAGCCGCATTGGTATCTAAAACAATTGCCTTTTTCAAAGGAATAGAAACTGCAGCCTGGTGGGCTAATAATGCCGCGATGTATGCAAATCCGGTTATGTGGATTATTGCCGGTATTGTTGCCCTTATTGCTGTTATTGCATACGTTGCTTATACAACAGAGGGTTGGGGAAAAACATGGGAAAATGTAATTAACCGGATGAAATTGGGTATTGAACTATTCAAGGGAAAAATTTCATTGGTATGGCTTGAAATTAAAAATACGTTCTTATCCGGATTTGAAGTAATTGAAAAAGGGTGGTATAAATTAAAATCACTTTGGGATAAAGAAAGTGCAAACTCCGGATTGGCAGAACTCGAACGACAACGAAACGAACGGGTAAAAGAAATTGCTGCGGCAAAGGATAAAGTCGATGCTATCTCTTCTCAAATAGCAGCCATGACAGTTTGGGAGGTTAAAGGAAACGGGAAGGGTGTGAGTGATGTTGTCGGTAGTTTAAAAAACGCTCTTGGAATTGGAACTAACGGGCAATTACAAGCGGCTGCCGGCGGATTAGATGGAACAAATACTTTGAGTGGCGGCGGTTCTGCCACCAATGATGCCATTGCCACCGGAGGAACTCGAAACACAACGATCAATATCAGTTTGAAAAATATGATTGAGAATATTGTTTTTCACGGCGGCACTAAGGAAAATCAATCGGAAATAGAGCGGAATTTGGCTGAAGCTATTTACCGCGTATTGGGTATGGCTCAAACATCGGTTAATTAATTATTATATGGCAATCTATTTCAATTTCGTACCCGGATTTAATTTACCTCCTTATTGGCTCAATCATCCAATTGCCATACCGGGAAAAGAGAATGGTGAATTTGACAACCCATCTGAATATCTTGGTAATTTATATCAGGATTCAGTCCGGATAAAATGGGATGACGAATCGGAATGGTGGACATTACCATTAGACCCGGTTGTATCAATTACCGGGAAAAATATCATTGTTCGCCGGAACGTGCTGAAAGTGGATAATACGATTGAAAACAGACGTGGTTCAATAAAAGAGATTTGGAGTCAGGATGATTACGAAATAAATATTGCCGGCGTACTGATCGGAGATTCCGATTTACCGGAAAATGATTTAAGACAACTGAGAAAATATTGCGAATCTCGGAAAGTAATTTTGGTTGAAAGTAAGTTATTCAGCATATTTAAAATTACACAATTGGCTGTTGAAGATTATTCGTTGCCATTTACAAAGGGAATTGAAAATCAGATGTACACTATAAAAGCATATTCGGACGATATGTTTGACTTGCTTGTAAAAGAAGAAACGCGATAATGTATGCCATGAATTACAAAATAAAGATCGGAGAATATATGCTGCAAATGCTTGATAGTATTACGATTGCTAAATCGGTTGAGAATTTGGCGGATATGGCTACTATCGTTATTCCCGGAACATATATCAATCAGGCATTACAAGTGGAAAATAAAATAAAAGAAGGTGATGCAGTTGAAGTCTATTTTGGTTATGGTGAGTCTTTTTTATTGGAATTTAAGGGCTATTTAAATAGTATTTCGACTGATGATTCGGCAATAAAATTGGAATGCGAAGACGCGCTTTATTTATTTAAAAAATCACTAAAAGATCGGGAACTAAAAAATATCTCTCTCGAAGGGTTGCTTGATATTGTGATTGGTGAGGTAAACGCGCAAAACAAAGAAAATGAAACTCCAACCAATTATACTGTAAGTTGTGACTATGAATTCAAGTGGGAGAAATTTGTGTTTTTCAAAGCAACTGCTTTTGATGTATTGAAAAAGGTACAGGATGAAACGAAAGCAAATATCTATTTCAAAGATGAGATATTGCATATTCACCCGCAATATAGTGAAATATTCAACGATGAGTTGGTTATTTATGATTTTGCCCGGAACATTGAAAAGTCAGATTTGAAATATGTATTGCTCAAAAACAAAAAAATTGAAATAGAGGTAAATGCTACTCTCGTTGATGGAAAAAAGAAAAAGTTTTCATACGGTGTTACCGGTGGAACTAAAAAAACAATAGAACTTGGAACAACAGATGATGCAAGCATGAAAAACAGAGCCATTCAGGAGTATAATCTGTTTGCATACGATGGATATGAAGGAAGTTTCACGGGCTGGTTAATCCCGGTTGTGGAACCGGCATATAAAATACGACTGCAGGATAGTGATTATCCAAATAAAAACGGTAATTATTATGTCGTGGCGGTTGAAACGAAATTCAGCAGTTCCGGAGGAGTCCGGACAGTGACAATTGGGAAAAAGATCGGCTAATGGATATTTACGGTAAAATAGCATCTAAGGTAAAGGAAATTGCCGGTACCGGCAATTTACGGCAGTCGATCATTTTCCCCTCTCAAGTTGAAAAAGTAGAAGGAAGTACCTGTACTGTTAATTTGGGAGAGTTTCTTGTTTCGGAAGTTCGTCTTCGAGCCGTGATTAACGATAACAACGAACAATTATTCATTAAACCGAAGGAGGGTAGTTATGTTCTGGTCGCTGATTTGTCCGGTGGTGATTTTAGACAGTTAGCCGTTATTGCTTATTCTGAAGTAGAAGCGATCAATATTAAAATTGGAGAAATAACGATTGATATAGATGAACAGGAAATCGCGATCAACGGAGGAAAATTAGATGGATTGGTAAAGATAAATGATCTGTTATCAAAATTGAACACAATTGAAAAAGATATCAATAATCTAAAGAAGGTATTTTCGACATGGGTACCCGTTCCCAATGATGGTGGATCATCATTAAAGGGAGCAATTTCGTCATGGTCAGGTTCTGAATTGACAGAAACGAAAAAAGCGGATATTGAGAACAAAAAAATAAAGCAATGAAGAATGTAGGCATACAACTGAATAGAGATTATAATCTTGCTGTTAAAGTAAAAAAAGATGAAAGTGGGAAGATCACCTCCGGGTTAATCATAGGCGATGTTACACATCAAAATCAGGCAATAATCCTGACGGCACAAAAGGGAGAGTTGAAAGAATCTCCAACTGTCGGGACAGGCATCAATGATATATGCAATGATAATGATTTCAGGCTATGGAAGCGTGAGATTACCGAACAAATAGAAGGGGATGGGCAGCGGATCACCAGGTTGGTTGTAAATGAAAAAGAATTGATTTTAGATGCAAAATATATATAATTATGGCAATAAGTAGAGGTTTAAGAAACAACAATCCTTTGAACATCCGTAATAATCCGGATAAGTTTCAAGGAGAAATAAAGCCAAGTACAGACAAGGCGTTCAAACAGTTTTCAACTCCAGCGTATGGTTACCGGGCGGCATTTGTAACACTTGGTACTTATTTGTCTCGTGGAAAAAATACGATCGAAAAGATTATTGGATCGTGGGCACCTCCTTCTGAAAACAATACGGACGGATACATAGAAAAAGTAGAGCGATGGTCAGGTATTTCGCGTAATAAAATTTTAACGGTTGATTCCGGAGAAGATTATGTTAAAATCGTCATTGCAATGAGCCGGGTTGAAAATGGAGTACCGGCAGTTCCAACTGATGTTCGCAACGGATTTGATTTGCAAAATAAAATAAAAACCCATTTATATTGATTATGGAAGGGGCAGAATTATATGATAATAATATTTTCAGCTACATAGCACCGATTGTAACAGGGCTGATTGGTTGGTTTTCCGGTAGACGAAAACAAAACAATGACTTCTTAAACGAATTACAAGCATCAGTTTCATTGCTCTCTACTGAAAATAAAAACTTAATGGCTGAGGTTATACAACTTCGGAAGGAGAATGCTAATCTCATGTATAATCAAGAAACCATGAAATTGGAAATTGGGAAGTTGCGTCAAGAAAACGAAACTTTAAGAAAAGAGATTGAACAATTGAATAATATATTATCAAATGTAAAAACAATAACTAAAAAAGCATGAAGATAATTATTTATTTAGCCTTATTCCTGTTGTTTTTAACAGGATGTAGAAGTACAAAACAAACAAATTATACCAAAAGTAAGCAAGAAGTGAATTCGGAACTCAAAGACAGTACGGTGATTCGAGAAATAAAATCATTTGATGTGAAAAATGTGCCGGCTGAATCCGCAAAATTGGAAGTCACTCCCGAAGCAATTACCAATTTGCCGACAGGAGCCGTCTTCTCCGGGAAGCAAGGACGAGCTACTGTTACATTATCAAAAGACGAAAAAGGAAATATTAATGTGACTGCAAATTGTGATAGTCTCCAATTTGTTATTGAGAATCTTAATTTAACATACGAACGGTATGTAACACAAACAAACGATAGTATTGCTTCATTAAATCAACAAATTTCAACAGTTGTAAGTTTATCGGATTGGGATGTATTTTGGATAAAGATGGGTAAAATTTGCGGATCAATACTTATCTTAACTATTATATTCTTTTTTGTAAAATGGAAATTAAAGCATTAGAAGGACAAAGTTTATTTGATATTGCCATTCAATATACCGGGGAATCCAAGACGGCCATTGATATTGCCAAGGCAAATGGAATGGATGTAACGGATACCTTGTCTGTAGGTATGTTAATTATAGTTCCTGATGATGTTGTGAAAAATAAGAAAATAGTAAATTATTATTCGGTTAAAAAGATTACTCCGGCCACTGCAGTGAAAACCGACATTGAGTCGGATCGGATTTTTGGCATCGAATTACCTGAACAATTGAGTTGATATGAGATTATTAGAGGATATACGAAAAGCAATAAGGGCAAATTTTATAGAAAACTTTGTCATGCGGGAATTATATGGTCTTAATCCGGACAAGATTTTTGATGAACAATTCTCACCTGTATCTATTGAGGCTCAATATGCCGATATTGTAGCGAATGCAATCTACAATCATGAATATTTAGTCAACGAACGAGCCAATGAAATTGAATTGCAAATTGCTGCCGAATACCCTTTTTCAATAGCCTGGTATTATGCAAAATCTTTGTCTTTTCAATTGGGAGATGCTTTAACATTCGATGAAAAAACATATAAATTTTCTTATCCAACGATTAATCCAGCCAAGCAAATTATAAAATATGTAGCAGTCCGGCAACTTATAATTGATAATTTAACAAAGCTGAGGGTTTATGTAACCAAATCAAATAAACAAGCATTAAACGCAAGTGAACTTCTGGCTTTCAAATCTTTTATTTCCCAAATTGGAGCTGCAGGAACTCATTTTGAATTTGTATCCCAAGTGCCAAACAATTTAGAATTGAACTATACGGTTAGTTATGATCCGCAAATATTAAATTATTCCGGAGAAAGATTATCCGGAGGAGGGAAGCCGGTTGATGAGGCCGCGATATCATACCTGAATAACATTAAGTATGGGGGATCTTTTAATCGGACAAGAAATGTGGATGCTATTCAGTTGGCAGATGGTATTGTCGATGTTGTGCTTGGTGACGTGTACATGAATGATGATTTGAATAATATGCAATCGTTTGAAAGTCCAAGCGGTTTTTTCAATGCACAAACTATCAATGTAATTTATACGCCGTATTATGAGGGTTGATTTATTGAAATTTATACAGGATTGGTTGTTTTCGATGTTTCGGAAACCGGGCATAATCGAATTTATTCGCTCATTGTTATTGGAAGTGCCGAAAGCACATAATTCTTTTGAATTATTCAGTTATGATGCAAAATATAAGGCAAATGCCAATGCCTCTGTAATCAGTTTGGAACATCATATCAATCGGGAGTTTGATGTAAAAGCGAAGATAACAGAATTAGATGGAAAGCCAATCGACTTTCTTGTTACAGTTACCGGAACCGTCGATGAAGTAAGACTTCGTTCCCTGATTGATAAATATAAATTGGCAGGGAAATCTTATGTGTTCAAAATTGGAGAAGTTATTTATACGGCAGGATTTATCAATTTTGAATGTGAAAATATAATAGAGGCTTACACTGTGGAATTTAATGATCATGTCTGTGAAGAGGATAATGAAGTTTACTTTACGGTAACTATACTTCCTACGGAAAATTCAGGCGCTGCAAATGAACACAAATGGCAGGTAAAAGTTAATTCGACAAAACCTGTCAGGGGCGATCTTCGACTTGATATATGGGTTCCTTTTATATATTCAGATGGACAAGATAGACTTGCAATTACATCCGTATTCCTTAGTAGTGGAGAAAATGAAGCTTATGCTGATTTATCATTATATGAAACAGAAGTGACATTTTTAGGATGGGAAATACATAGTATAACTCCGAATCATGATAGTTATTACAATTACAACAAAAATTAGAAATAATGGCATATACAGGAATGCAACGGTCACTGACCGTAATAATTAATAAAACACTCGCAGGAGTGCAAGTTGAAGGTTATCCGCGTACTTATTACGGGCGTAACGAATTTGCAATTAACGGGGTCGCATATCCTGCTATTGATGTGGAGAAAATGGCGACAATGCCGGTAGAGAACTATACAACTCGATTAAACGCATTTGAATTGTATGTTGAAAGTTTGGAACCGGGATTAGACATTAATTCAGATACAATACCGGGTAGTGAAGCGTACAAAGAGAATTTAACATCATGTCCAATTGAGTAATAATATTTAATAATGGCTACAATTTCATCAATACTTAATAGAATTAAAGAATTTGCTTCACGTAAGGGTAAATTTTCAATCAATATCAGTGAATTCTTTGATTTACTCGCCTTAATCGTAAATAAAATTCAGGAAGTAATAAGCGGGGTCGCTATTTCAATGACATATCAACCTGATGTAGCTAATCTAACTGCATTAAACGCAATTCAAAATCCGGAAAAGGGATGGGCCTGCCGGGTGTTAGATCAAGTCAATGAAAATGGGAATGCGTATATCTATCAATATGATGGGGTGAGTTGGAATAGAACGCCATTTACCGCCTTTCCGGATAATGTTGCCACGCGGGATGATATAGTTCAATTAGCGCGCGAAATAAATCCCGTATCCAATTTCAACATACTACCCAAAATAAACCTATCACCCGGTTCCTTCAACTTATCCCGTTGGACTTTGGAAGCCGATGGTTCATTCACGATGAAACCTACTGCCAATGTGCAAAACTATATACGTTACGTTGACTATAAGAATTTAGATAATTGGAGAGGTTTTGCAGGTGGATGGACATGTTTTGCCGTAATACGTGTTAATTCGGTAGATGCAACAGACGCAAATATTGGAGTATATGTTACGGGGGGTGGTTCCAATAGGCAGGTAATAACAGAACCGGGAATATATTCTTTTGTTGCAAAAGGCTCAGCCATATCCGATCCGGCATCAGGTTACGTGATCGGATTAGGTGCAATAGGAAGTGCAACAGTGACAACCTTGAATATGAATGTTATTGCATTTGGATTAGTACCAACAGCAGTATGGGATGATGCGCTAATAGATTATATTAGATATGGCATTCCGGCATCCGGTGCATATTTTGCAGCGAAAGCAAAAAATTCAGATGTAGCCGGGAGTGCGGGATTTGCAACTTCTTATCCCGAACAATCGGGCTTTGTCAAACCCTTAAATACATATCCGTATTTAGGATATACAGGGCAAACATCGGGAAACCGTAAACAAACCGCAGCAGTATTAGGCGGTGAAGTTTGGACTTTTCCATCGGAAGCAGGTGTACATTATACTACAAGAGTGGCATTGACATTTGTAAAAAAGACAGGGCTAAATTGGATGGGGGGCTATGTGTCAACAGGCCGTAGAGTTGACATACAAGCAAGTGATATTGTTTTAGGCGAAGAAATGGTTTTAACCTGGAATGGTGTGGCTTCGTCGGCAGGCGGCAATGCTATCCTGTCCCAATTACGGACTGATTGCCAAAATTCCGCAACGGTAGACGTTGAATATAACATACGTTACATACGTGTTTATAAAGGGGCGTTTGACAGTGCAACATTAGATGAATGGGAGAAAATTGATTTCAATGTAATAAGACAATCTGTACAGGCTGAAAATGCAACCAATGCAACCAATGCAACCAATGCAACGGAAGCAATGCGGCTTTCACAACCATTGATTACACCGGTTCGTCCGAACCAGGCCAAACCGGAAACATGGACATTATCGGGGAATAGCGTAAGGGATGCCGCTACCGGAAAAATAACCATGATATCCGCAGGGAATGGAGGTCGGGCGCAATTGTCAATTGCATCGAATGTTATCAGTGGAAATAAATATATTATTTTAATGAATGTATTTGATTTCAAAAAAACGGATACTTCTGAAAATTGGAGTTTACAGCCTTATAATTGGTCTCAGCCATTCATGAAAATTAATTCCGACGGATTGTTTTATCAGGTATTCACAGCATCGACAACAGGGAATATACAAATATTGGTTCAACCGTCTACGCCATCGGGTGTATTGGATGCCGGAACGGAAATACTTTCATTTAACTCCAATTTCTGCATGATATTGGAATGGACGGAAGAATTGGAAGCGCTATGTGCAGAATGGAAAAAGAACTATATAAATGGCCATTTGTATCCAATACAGACATTAACGGCATTTCCACCACAAGAAGAAAATAAGTTTGAATACTCATTTGATAAAATTCAAAGTTGGAATGACAGGGTGAGGGGCATACAGAACAATTCGCTTGCCGGTAATTATACAAACTTTTCAAGTGCAATAAATACAAGTGTACAAATAGTTAATAATCAATTATTAATATCCGGCACAATGCCACCGGCGGGTGTAGCAACGCCATTTGGTTTTTTCTATTATGGCTTTAACATGAACACTCAATTATACGCAGATGAATCCCGGACATTCGTTTTTATCGGGAAAGGGAAAATTAAGGGAACAAATGTAAAGGAAATATATTTGAGGGGTGGGAGCGGAACGGGAGCGCTTGTTCTGCGGGATATTGAAGACGATGCGGAAGTTTCATTTGAAGTCTTGTGCGAATTGACATATGCAAAAGGATATATGGGAAACAATCGGTATGTTTTCTTCCAACAAAAGCCAAGGGATACGGAACGGGACTTGGTTATCAGCTACATCCTTGATGAATATTTTTGCATGGAAAAGCAAGACGGATGGAATATTGATAATTATTTAAAGGCTGCTGCAAATACTCTTTATATACCTAAATGTTTGCCGGCAGGAACGGCTACGGAAGAATATGTCGATAATAATATTGAAGAATTTAAAAAAGAAATAGAAGATAGCACATATACGAATCAGTATTTGCTAAAATATGGATATGATATAAATTTCTGTATCGGTTACGGTCAAAGCCTTGCCGTAGGAGGTGGGGCGACGGATGGAAATTCGGATTTCAGAAATATATTATCATTCATTGGTGGATGTAATGAATGGTCATCAAGTTTGGATGTAACCGATCCGGAACAGGTAACGACATTCTATGGCACGGATTTGGTTTTGTTAAGTTCACTGACAGGTAAAAGCTGGCCACCGGTTGCATCCGCACAAATTGCATGGTTGTCAAGGTTGGAATCTGAAAACAGAGTGGATTTACAAAATTTCGGCTATCAATTTTTATTGTCAACACCCGGTCAAAGCGGTGCGCCGATAACAACCTTTATAAAAGGTACGGCTACATATAAGCGTTTAATGTTTTCAGTACAAAAGGGATATGATTTGGCAGCCAAACAGGGAAGAACCTTTGGCGTGCCGGTCGTTTATTGGGTTCAGGGTGAAGCGGACAGAAATACTCCGTTTGATACTTATTATGACCACCTGAAGCAATTGTTTATCGATTTGAATACAGACATTAAAGCAATAACCGGACAAATCAAAGACGTGCAGTTTATACCTTACCAGATGTCTCCATTCACTGAATATAATGGTTCTCCAAGCGCCTGTAATTCACCTTATGTACATTTGAAAATATGTCGGGATATGGAAAATGTACACATGGGCGGCGCGATGTATCAATACCAATATGGTGATATATTTCATCCGTCGGACAGAGCAATTATCGGGCATCAATTAGGAATACAGGCCAAAAGGGTAATAAACGATGAAAGGCCTTTGGCTCTGTTTTACCCGGAATCCCATGAAATAGTTCAATTAAGCGGTTCTTACTATTTAAGAATAAAATACGGCGTTCCGGTTCCACCCATGCGTTTTGATGTATCCGGTGATAAATGGCATAATCAGAACGGAAAGCAAACAAATTACGGATTTCAGTTAATAAATTCCGGTGGAACAAATATAATAGCAGCAGAGCCGGAAATAATACGTGGTGAAATACTTTCGATAAAATGTTCGGAGAATCCGGCCGGAGCAACATTGAAATATGCAATTGACGGCCATTACGGAGGTGGAAACCTGTGTGATTCCCAAAATATAATTGTCCGTAATAAAAATACAAATTATGTATTGGACAACTTTGCAGTGGCGTTTCGGAATTATATCATTTAGGGAACCATTTGAACTAAAATAGCATAAAGGAAAAATGAATAAAATTGAACAAAATAAGCCACCTTAAATATTTCCCTGGAAAATCATCTTTGGATTCTATAATTTGGTTTAAATGAAATTTAAATAGCCTTTAAGGGGGAAAGGCGAAAAAGAATGCCCCCGGCTCTGTTAGTAGTTCTCTGACCTACATACTAACAAAAATGCGAATAAGCGCAACCGG
>JAIRZF010000295.1 GCA_031267385.1 Dysgonamonadaceae bacterium
ACTATGTTGTTTGAGAAAATACCAGTACACGAATTGTTTAACAAACCAAATAATGCCCCCTCTGATGATAGGCAACTCGACTTATTTCCAGACCTAAAATCTTAACGGGACAGTAGTGACTTTGTAAAAGAATATTTTTCGGAGTACTTCACGCAACAAATCGTTCTCTCACCATTATCACATTGAAAGCCCCGCTTTTTTTTGTAAATTTTTGCGAAAAAATTCCAATTGAGAAATGATTTTAGAAACTTTTGGTTTGAGATTTTCATCTATTTCTTTCAAAGTTTTCTTTCCTTTGTGGATATGCTCTTCTAACATATCTTTGTTTAGTAGATTATTTGCTCTTTCTGCTTCAATTATTCTATTTGGAAGATTATTAGTGGAGATTTGTTCGGATAGTTTAAATGATAAAACATGTTTTTCTGCCAAATAATTATAGATATGAACATCCGCCAGATCATTCGTATATAATTCATTTACAGATATCAATAATCCATTCACGGCATCGTTGTGAGAGTTTATATCAGATAATCTTCCCGCCCCAATTATTTTCATTTCTTCCAAATACCTTCTGTAAATACCAAGTTCCGTTATTATTGGATGGACAGCAATCACAAAGGCTTGAACATCAAAACCATTTCTTTTAAAATTTCTAGCTGTATTGATAGGTACATTCATCTTCCTCATAGTACCTTCTACAATGACATTAAACTTATTCCTGATAGCTTCTTCAATTAATTTTTCAGTGAAGATATTAGAGAAATTTTGTGTTTTCGTGGAATAATTTTCAGTATCATTTTTCTTCATCCAATTTCCACCAGGATGATATTCTCTATATAAATCGCCATTAATTGTTAAAAAACTTTTACTCGGATTTTCTTGCTTTATTCTAATTGTAAGATTACTTTTTCCGCAAGCCGGTTGCCCTCCCAAGATAACAGCAGTAGGATTGTTGTCTGTTTTGCAAGAACAGAGTAAGCGATATTTCTGGCTTTCAAATATTTCACGAACTTCACAATCTGGCAGTATCATTCTTCACAATAGGACTATATGTATTAATGATCTTGTCGAAAATATTTTTTCGTGCATCATCGTCTCCCTTGAAACCATAGACGATATCCATTTCTTGTTGGAGTAATTGGATTTTTTCTTCTGATTTCTTTTTTTCATCAGTAATATTTGTAAAATCTGCAATTCTGCTTTCTTTTGCTATTAGGATTGAAAGCACTTGAATGGCAGTATCAATACTGATAGGGTAATTTTGCGGAGAGCATTTTTTATTATTTTTTGAGGGGACTATCCTTACTCTTTTCCTACACTTCTCAACAATAGTTTCACTTCGATTCATAATTTAATTATATTTTTGTAAAGGTACGACTTTTTCACTTATAATCAATAAGTTTACTCTTTTTGGGGATTGTTTACTTGTGGATATTATTTTTATACTTTGTAAAAGAATACTTCACCAAATAAATGTATTCATTACCGTTATAACAAATCCTGTTGCAAGAAAAATAACCACGCCTCTCCAGGAGCGAAACTTTGGCCAATACCAGAACAGGAACAGTAGGATCGCAGCCAATAGCACTTCCCAAAAATTCTTAACTGGATGTGTCTTGTATATCATAGCAAGTACGCCGCCTATGAGATATAACCTAAGAATTAATTTGAACAAAAACATGGCAATTTGAATTAATGTTACGAATAAATATTTCTGATTACAGCTGCTTCTTTTATTTTTTCACAAATTTACAACTTTTGATGGAATTTCCATCCCAAATTTTTGCTATATATGTACCTGATGCGAGTCCGGCGACGTTTACCTGATTTGTGTCATAAGTTTGTACTACTCGTTGTCCTGTAGTGGAATAGATTTCGATGCTATGTACATTTTTTCCGGCCGTACCGCCCACTGAGATATTGCTTGTGGTCACAGAGGGATATACATAGAAATTACTACTTCCTGCAGCGACATGTTGAGTAGCCGTGTAGGTGCCGTTTTTCACAGCTTCGATAGCTTCGGGATTTAGTTCGATATGTTGCCACTTATGAGAGATAACGATACCTGTTGCATTTCTCAGGTAATCTCCCAATCCGAGCGATTTATAATTGAACACCCAGGTTCCTCCGGCGCTGGCTGTTGTTTCTACTGTTACCAACCGGTTGGAAGCAATAGCATTCAGCACAACTGTTGAGCCGGGAGTTGCTTTCCCGACCACTTCGTCATCGTCGATGGTTTTGATGAAGAAGGTGTTTTCCACGTTCTCCCCGGTAATGTTTTTGACCAGGTTGTTTTGCAATTCAAAGTTTTTCACCTCGTAGAATCCGGATTTTATAACCAGGTTCTCCACGTTAGTTAGGTATGGATTGATTCCTAATGCCCGGTAGTTCCAGTTCCACACGCCATTTTTTACCGGTACAGATTTTTGGAATTTCATGATTACGTCATCTGCAAAAATATCTCCGGAAATTTCGATATTATACAGGTCACTTCCTGCACCGGAAATGACTTGTTCGGAGACGTTCAAGTTGTCGGCATTTATTTCCGGGATGTATGCCGGGTTATCTTTCGGATCGCAATATTTATAATTTGCGTTCAATTCATTTTGTGTAAGATCATATTGTTTCCCATAACAGAAGAAAGAGACCGTGTTGCTTTTTTGTCTTGAGCCATCAATTGTAGAATAATAGTCGAAGTAAGGTAAGAAATAATCAGTACCAGCAGGTAAACTTCTATAATTAAGGTTCCATGTTCCGTCGGAGTTCACCTTAATTGTAATCCATTTACGTGCAATTCGTCCCTCTGTTTGGCTAATTCCGAGGACAACCAAAGCATTTGGAGTTCCCGTCCCTGAAATAGTCTGTTCGTTCAGACATGTGATACTCACATCCCTTACATTTGCATCAGAAATTTCTGTGTCATTAATTACGCTATAGTATAGCCACTCACTGTCGTCATAAACTTGGTACGGAGTGGTCGGCGCAGATCTATTAGAAATACTGATTTTAGTTGAACTTTGTAAATAATTTTCGATATTCCAGTTTGGCGATGTCCCATTCAGGCTTTTAAAATCAAGTGACCATTTCCCGGCGGCATCTGATTTTGTGTAAAATTTAACGTAACCGGCGATTCCAGGTCCAAGGTCATTTGGAACCTTGTCGTTTGCTCTTCCCGGTACGAAGATATAAAACTCCAACTCCGTATTTGACGTTGCCACGCCATACATAACATTTTCGGTTATGAGTGTAATTTTTTGCGGGGAATTCGGATAGTAGGCGAAGCTGTTACTGCCGGAAAAAATGATGATTGCTAAAATTGTAATAATTTTTTTCATGACTTTAAATTATTTATTTGTTAATATTTATATAAACACAAAGATAATAAAAATTATCCATTTTCGCTAGTATTTTCCTGATTATATACAAAAATTACAAGAAAAATAACGCCTCCTAACACATTCAGATAGCTTGTGTCTTCGTTGCAATTAAATGCGAGAATGGTACCGAGTACTCCAAGGATAATTTTAGTTTTTGTTTTCATGATGTTGTAACCATTTTACCGGTGGTCTCCGGGTTTTAGTGAAACATTGTGTAATTATTTTATATGAGATTCATTTATGTTTGAAAAATTTCTTCTAAGATTTCGGATACGCTTTCGATTTCAGAGATTGCATCCTCCATTTGGGAAATATATTCTTCCATTTTTTCGCCTTTTTCAGAGTACTGTATTCCTTCAGGGAGATTATCGAAAGAATCTTGTTCTTCTTCTTTAACAGATTCAATATCTTGCAATAACGCACTAAGTTGATTGCATATATTTTCAATTTTTTTTCTTCGTTTTATTGATTGCAATATTTCAGGTTTTCCTTCCTATTATCAGTCAATAAAGGATTCGAATAAGGAAAACAGAATAAGCGAATCCTTGATACATTATTTTTTTCGCTGTATGTCAGAACAGTTAGGCGGATTTCCGCCATACTACTTTGGAAAGAATCCTGCACAATCACAATCAGGAAGAGAAACAGATATTGGCGTTTTTTTAATCAAAAGCGAAAAACCGATTACTTTAATCGAATTTGAGGCAAAACGTCTTTCAGACACTTCCAACAATAAAGAATACGTTTGTGGAAAGAGAGGTGGTATTGAACGTTTTAAGCGAGAGCTACATTCTTCGCATCTATCTGTATGTGGATATTGATGAATAATTGTCTGATTAAAAAAACAGAGACAAATGGTATTTGAAAAAGTAGCGTCGGTTTTATTTGCAAACCGGCTAAAAGTTTTAAGTCAATATGAAAACTATCCTGAACTTATTCAGGAACGTCAGTTGAAAATATTGATTCAGAGTGCTAAAAATACTGAATGGGGAAGAAAATATGGTTATAGTGATATTAAATCATATCGAAGTTTTGCAGAAAATGTCCCTATTCAAGATTATGAAGACATTAAATCTTATGTGGAACGAATGATGCATGGCGAAACAAATTTAATCTGGCCGGAGAAAATTCAATGGTTTGCTCAATCGTCGGGGACGACTAATGACAAAAGCAAATTTATTCCTGTTGGAAAAACATCGCTTCAACAATGCCATTATCGCGGCCCAACGGATATCGTTGCTACTTATTTGAATAATGTTATAAATAGTAAGTTGTTCTCTGGAAAAGGATTAATCTTAGGTGGCAGCCGAAACCATGCAAAACGATTTATCTAACCCTGGCATGCTTTTGTTATTAGATTATGGCGTTTTTTATGAATTTATACCCATGGATGAAATTGATTCTGATAATCCCCGGATAATACCTTTACAGGAAGTGGAAATAGGGTGTAATTATGCCGTGGTCATTACTACCAATAACGGTTTATGGCGGTATAAAATTGGCGATACGGTAGAATTTACAAGCAAACATCCATATAAAATAATTATTACCGGAAGGACTAAACATTATATAAATGCATTTGGTGAAGAATTGATGGTTGCAAATGCAGAAAAGGCGTTGATGATAGCATGCGCAAAGACATCAGCCAAGATAACAGAATATACGGTGGCACCTGTTTACATGAGCGATAGTAATAATGGAAAGCATCAGTGGTTGATTGAATTTGAAGAAGAACCAAAATCTTTGGCAGCATTTTCAATGGCTCTTGATGATGCTCTGAAAACGTTAAATTCGGATTATGAAGCAAAACGCTATAAAAATATAACTTTGGATTTCCCGGAAATAATCAAAGCACGTTCTGGTCTTTTTTATAACTGGCTCAAAATGAAAGGAAAATTAGGAGGACAAAATAAAGTTCCCCGATTGAGTAATTCAAGAGATTATATGGATTCTATCCTTCCAATGAATATCTCAGTTCAAATTTTCACATAAAAAGGAAAAGGTAACTCATAAATAATTTAACAGCAATAATTTAACAAAAATGGGCTTTGTTATATTTTGTTTGCTTTTGCAATCGGCTACCTGGCAGTAGTAGTTGTTTATCTCTGGATAACACGCAGAAGTAGTTTTTGTATTACTGTATCTGCTTGATCCCACCTGTTTCCGGATAAAAATGGACTTTCACAGGTCCTTTTTTATCCTCGAATATAGACGTTCCCAGGATTTGTTTTGTGCCGAATTGCACTATTTCCATATTCCCTCTGAACAGTTGTTGTATACCGAAGAATAGTTCTACGGAAGCCCTTCCCGGGATGTTGTATACAATTCCTTTGGTTTCTTTTTTAGCTTTCGGATCCACCGGCGCTTCTTCTATTGAATCTATCTTTTTCAGGTTCATATAAACCGGGCTTCCACTGAGATCGTCGGCATCCACGACACCCAGGTATTTTGAAAATCTGAAAATAATCTCTTTTTCCATGTTTCCTGTAGGATCGGCTTCGAATGTAGCAAACTCTTTTTCGATGCTCCTCGTTCCTGTAAACAGTTCTACCAATGCTTTTTCCTGCGCCTCCAGTTGTTGGAGGACAATCTTCATGGCCTCGCCGTCTTTTGGCGTGTTTTCCGCATCTCCGGTAAGTATATCCATCCGGCTTTCACGTAATTTATAGATTTGTTTAGCCGCAACTTCAGCCATTTTACTCACTGAACCTGCCCGTAAATATTCTTCCGTATAAGCAGACTGGACACCCGGGACAGGAACTGTTACCGATGGTTTTTTTACCTCTTTCTTCGTTGTACTTTCTTCTGGAGTATATTCCGCATTGATGGTACAGATGACGCCGTCTTTAGTCAGATAGACGAATGGCGCGCTTGTTTTTGCCTTGAATTCAATCACATAGGCTTCATTCTTATCCGGGATTCCCTTTGAACTGATCTCAACTTCATCCAGGTTGTAGATAACCATATCTTCGGTTATTACATTATCGGCAGCCCCCAGGTATTTTTCCGCATATTTGGCATAAAGACCGGCTTTCAATGTCGTCTTGCTGAATTCTGCGTTTATTACTAATACGGTTTTAGGCAGTATGTAGGTAACTCCATAATTGTTGCTTTTTAACGCACTGGTCTTGATTACTTCTTGTGCATGGACATTTAATGAAATTACTGTAAATATGCTGATCAAACAGAGTATGACGGATCTTTTAGAGAGCATAGATTGATTATTTAATGAATTTGGATACAAAACTAACGTAAATTATTGAAAAAATGAAACCCCAACGGTTAAATATACCCGGATGAGCGAATTCAAAACAGTTTTTTTCAGATATTCTTGAATGCCGCACCAATGTGATCGATCAGATCTCCGGCTATAAGACTCTCATAAGATTCGGATTCCAGGCACAGATCACCGGCCAGTCCGTGCAGGTAAACTCCTAACCTGCAACTCTCGAACGGAGTGTAACCCTGTGCTAAAAGTCCGGTTAAAATACCTGTCAACACATCCCCGCTACCTGCTGTCGCCATCCCCGGATTTCCGGTTGGATTAAGCCAACATCCGGTTTCCGGAGTAATTACTGCAGAATAAGCGCCTTTCAGAATAATATAACAATCGGATTCCCTTGCCAGTTCACGAGCTTTCTGTAATCTTTCATAAGAAGACCCGGAAGTCCCGGCTATTCTGTCAAATTCTTTTGGATGAGGCGTTAATATACTTTTGGGAGGAATGGTTTTCTTTAAACTTTCATTCCCGGCAATCAAATTCAATGCATCGGCGTCGACGACTACCGGTTTCCTATAGCATGAGAACAACGTTGTCAACATGCTTAAGGTCTCCTGTGACCGGCCTATTCCCGGGCCAACTCCTATGGCGTCAAACTGTCCGGGATTATCCGGGATCCTTTCGATGCAATCGTTCATTGTATCCGTACTTACCATAGCTTCCGGAAATGCTGTTTGCATAATAGCGTAGCCGCATCCGGGAATGTGACAGGTAAGTAGTCCGGAGCCGCTTTTTAAACAAGCTTTAGCAGAAAGTATGGCGGCTCCCATTTTTCCTTTGCTTCCGGCAATAAGGAGGGAATGTCCGAAATTACCTTTGTGTGCGAATTTCGGACGGGTTCTCAGGATTTTAGCAATATCATCTTTCTCCGTATAATAATAAGGTGTCGGAATTTTTTGCAGGGCATCGGGATGTAAACCGATATTCAGGATTTCCCAATCTCCCGTATAGCCTGCATTTTCCGGCAGGAAAAAAGAGAGTTTGGGAGCCTGGAACGTGAACGTTTTGTACGCTTTCACAATAGTGTCCTGATTATTTTCAGAATTATCTTCACCAAATAATCCGGAAGGAATATCAATAGCATAAACTTTGGCTTTTGATTTATTGATGAATTTCACGACAGATGCAAATCCTCCGGAAAGCGGTCTGTTTAACCCGGCGCCAAACAGGCCGTCGATTATGATGTCTTCCTTATTGAGTGACGGAAGTGAAAATTTATCCGTAATTTCCGTAAACAGGATATTGAGAGATGCATCCAGGGCTTTTTTCTGAATTTCGCAATCCGGAGATAACTTGTTTTCCGTATTGAACAGGTATGTATGGACAGCGTGATATCCTGCCGAGTTCAGAAAATGGGCGATAGAGAGTGCATCCCCGCCATTATTTCCGAAACCGGCGAAAATAAATATACGGGAATCCGGTGTGATTTCAGAGCAGAAACGATCAAAAAAACAGGAAGCCGCACGGATCATTAATTGATGAGACCCGATCGGTTCATTTTGTATGGTATATTGGTCTAATTCCTTGATTTGACCGGTATTGAATATTTTCATCTGAGTTTTGAATTAAGTACATGCAAATATATCAAAAAAATAGTTATCAACAATTCATTGCGAAAAGCTTTGTTGATTCTCGGACTTTTCATGTTTTTTTGTACTTTTGTACCCGATATAATTATTCGAGTATGGCTGCGATTCAAGTAAAAGATAAACTGTTTGAGCTTTTTATTCCGGAAGATAAAATTCTGGGAGAAGTGCAAAGAGTTGCAGATCAAATCAGTAATGATATGCGTAATGAAAATCCGTTGTTCATTTGCGTGTTGAACGGCGCTTTTATGTTCGCCTCTGATTTGATTAAAAGATTGGATTTTCCTTGTGAAGTTACGTTTATACGTCTGAAATCTTATCTGGGAACTTCCTCCGGTGGACAGGTGAAAGAGATCCATGGTTTGATTGAGCCGGTAACCGGTCGTAATGTGGTTATTATTGAGGATATTATTGATACCGGACATACAATTAACCAGTTGATACATACAATTTCAAAAGATAATCCGGCCTCTTTGAAAGTAGCCACGTTACTGTTCAAACCGGAAGCGCTGAAAATAGAAATATCGCCCGATTATGTAGCTATGAATATACCTCCCGATTTTATCGTGGGATATGGTTTGGACTACGACGGGCATGGAAGAAATTTGAGGGATATCTACAGAATAAAAGGGTAAAAGTCTTCATTCGATTAACTGAAGTAAAAGTAAAATGTTAAATGTCGTAATTTTTGGTGCCCCCGGCTCTGGAAAAGGCACACAAAGTGAATTGATCATTGGGAAGTATGGCTTACGCCATGTTTCCACAGGTGAAATTTTGCGTAAAGAAATAGAAAAGCGTTCGGAGCTTGGATTATTGGCCGATGAATACATCTCTAAAGGGCAACTGGTTCCGGATGAGGTAATTATCGGAATGTTAGGAGATATTCTGGATGAAGACAGAAATGTCAAAGGATATATCTTTGATGGTTTCCCTCGTACACTTGCTCAGGGAGAGGCTCTGGATAAGATGTTAAGGGAAAAGAACACAAGTATTGTCGCCGTGCTTAATCTCTCGGTGGAAGAAGACGAACTGATACAACGGCTTCTGAAGAGAGGTGAAATCTCAGGCCGTTCGGATGATAATCCGGAAACAATACAATCTCGCCTGGATGTTTACCATAACCAGACGGAACCTCTGAAAACGTATTATAAAAGACAAGGAAAACTGTTCATTATTAAAGGTGATAATATCGATGATGTATTCGAAAGAATAACCGATACACTGAACCCAATATTATAATTATGTCAGAATCCAATTTCGTCGATTATGTGAAAATTTATTGCCGTTCGGGAAAAGGCGGACGGGGATCTTCCCATTTCCGGAGGGAAAAATATATTCCCAGAGGAGGCCCCGATGGTGGTGACGGCGGAAAAGGAGGTAGCATCATTTTACGTGGAAATCGTAATTACTGGACTTTACTGCACCTGAAATATGAACGTCATATCCTTGCCGGGCATGGAGAGTCCGGTAGTGGGAAGCTTTGCTATGGAAAAGATGGGCAGGACAGGATTATTGATGTGCCTTGCGGAACTGTTGTTTTCGATGGGGAAACGGGCGGGTTCGTATGTGATGTTTCCCACGACGGACAGGAAGTCGTCCTGCTGAAAGGAGGAAAAGGAGGATTTGGAAATAATCATTTCAAAACGCCTACCAACCAGGCTCCACGCTATGCTCAACCGGGAGAACCGTTTGAGGAACGACGAATAATACTGCAATTAAAACTTTTGGCGGATGTGGGACTTGTTGGTTTCCCGAATGTCGGAAAATCAACCCTGTTATCCGTCGTTTCTGCTGCAAAACCGAAAATCGCGAATTATCCTTTTACTACATTGGAACCTAGCCTGGGCATCGTGAGCGTTCGTGACGGACATTCCTTTGTTATGGCTGATATACCGGGTATCATTGAAGGAGCAAGTGAAGGCAAGGGATTGGGATTGAGATTTTTACGTCATATAGAAAGAAACTCACTGTTGCTGTTTATGGTTCCGGCGGATACCGGTGATATCAGGAAAGAATACGAAATACTAAAGAATGAACTCCTGAAATACAATCCCGAATTACTGGATAAAAAACCCATCCTCGCCATTACCAAATCCGATATGTTGGATGATGAATTGGAACAGGCTTTGAGCGAAGATTTGCCCGAAGTCCCCTACATATTCATATCTTCGATCACTCAAAAAGGAATTCAAAAATTAAAAGATATGCTTTGGAAAGAACTGAATGATCAGGTTTTCCATGACATAGACAGCATTGTACACCGGCCAATGGAGATCAAATTGGAAGATGTCGACGATGATTTTGATTTTGAATTGCCGGCGGAAGAGGAAGAAGATACTGATATCAATGAGTCTGATTTTGATGAATTCGACTGGGATTGATTTATGATGACTGAATCTGAAAAAAGAAAAATACTCAAACTTATCCATCAGGAAGTAGTCCCTGCAATTGGTTGTACCGAACCGGTTGCCGTATCGTTAGCTGTGGCCAAAGCGGCTGAAGTTCTTGGTGAAGTCCCGGAGAATATTCAGGTATTTCTGAGTACGAATGTGCTGAAAAATGCGATGGGAGTAGGGATTCCCGGTACAGGAATGATCGGTCTGCCTATCGCTATCGCTTTGGGCGCTCTCATCGGAAAATCGGAATATCAACTGGAAGTCCTCAAAGATATGACGCCGGATTCTCTTGACTCCGGTAAAAAGATGATTGAGGAAAAACGGATTTGTGTTTCCCTGAAAGAAAATACGACAGATAAACTCTATATTGAAGCGGTTTGTACAAAAGGGAATAACCGGACTCGCGTAATTATCCGTCATCAACACACCAATATTTGTTTTATAGAACGCAATAAACAGGTTTTGCTGGATAAACAACCGGGGTCGGACGAAAGATCGGATGAAGGATCTGTTGAGTTGACTCTGAAAAAAGTGTATGATTTTTCAATGGAAATGCCATTGGATGAGATCCGTTTCATTCTTGATTCGGGGAGAATGAATAAAAATGCCGCCATTGAATCATTTAAACATAATTTCGGACATGCACTGGGAAAGACCCTGGTCGGAAAATACAAAAAACAGATCATGGGAGAAGGTTTATTGTCTAAAATGCTTTCTTACACTTCGGCCGCTTGTGATGCACGCATGGCAGGGGCTATGATTCCCGTAATGAGTAATTCCGGCAGTGGTAATCAAGGATTGACTACGACTTTACCTGTTGTGATTTATGCCGAAGAGAATAAATTGCCCGAAGAAAAACTGATCAGAGCATTGATGTTGAGTAATCTGACGGTCATCTATATCAAACAAAACCTGGGACGTTTATCAGCCCTGTGTGGCTGTGTCGTCGCTTCTACAGGATCGAGTTGCGGAATCACTTACCTCATGGGAGGGGATTATCAGGAAATTACTTATGCCGTCAAAAACATGATTGCGAACCTCACCGGAATGATCTGTGACGGAGCCAAACCAAGTTGTGCACTGAAAGTTACTACAAGCGTATCCACCGCGGTTTTTTCAGCGATGATGGCAATGGAAGGCAAATTCGTAACTTCAATAGAAGGTATTATCGACGAGGACGTCGATCAGTCGATCCGCAACCTCACTGCAATCGGAAGAGACAGCATGAACGAAACCGACCGGCTGATCTTACAGATAATGACCTGCAAAGTTACTCCGTGAAAAAACTCCGTGTTACTCCGTGGTTATAACTATATTGTGGAAATTACAGATTATTCAATAACCCGATCTTTCCTTCTTTCTCCAATTTCACGATCAATTCTCCAAACAAAGTATTGACCCATGCAAACCATTTGCGGCTGAATTTTTTCGGATCGTCTTTGTGGAACGCTTCATGCATGAAGCCCGTATCAGCATCCGTATCGCGCAATGTTTTCAGACAATATTTGATCTCCGTATCGTTATCCGTAGTCATTGCTTTCAGAATCAGACTCATAGGCCAGATCATATCATAACCGATATGAGGGCCTCCGATGCCTTCCGCTGCTTTCCCCGTGAAGAAATAGGGATTGTCTTTACTCCAGATAAATTTGCGGGTATTCAGATACACCGGATCCTTTTTGTCAACACAACCAAGATATGGGAGGGCTAATAAACTGGGGACATTAGCGTCGTCGGTAAACAATTGGTTCCCGAAACCGTCGACTTCAAAAGCATAGACTTTGCCATAGTTCAAATGATTCGTAATCGCATATTTTTTAACTGCGTCATTCACTTCTTTCGCCAGAGTTCTACATTCGGAAGCAAAGCCGGAATCCCGAGTTGCTTTTTCAGAAATTTCAGCTATTTGATTCAGGGAAGTGACTGCAAAAAGATTGGATGGAATCAGGAATTGATAAAAAGTAGCGTCGTCCGATGGGCGGAAAGCAGAAACAATTAATCCGACAGGTTTAACGGGAGTACCCAATCCGTCATTCGATAAAGTATCTAATTGACGAGTTGTTTCGCGCTCGAATCGATAAGGCCCCAATCCGTTTTTACGTTGTTGTTCCTTGAAAGTTTTGACGATCAGTTTAGCCGCTTTTTCCCAATTTTCCGAAAAAATGGAAGTGTCTCCTGTTGTTTGCCAATAATGCCACGACAGGCGTATCGGATAACAAAGAGAGTCAATTTCCCATTTACGTTCGTGAATTCCCGGCTTCATATCCGTATGGTCGCTTGCCCATTCTCCTTTTTTATCTCCTTCATAAAATGCATTGGCATACGGATCTTTCAAAATATAGGACATCTGACGGTTCACTAATCCTGCAACTAATAATTTCAGAGGCTCATCTTCTTTGCAGAGAGGGAGGTACGGCCAAACCTGCGCTGAAGAGTCGCGCATCCACATGGCGTCAATGTCTCCGGTAATCACATAGGTATCCGGGCGACCGTTGATCATCCGGTATTTAACAGTGGTATCCAACGTATTCGGGAAACAGTTTTCAAACATCCATGCCAGTTTGGGATCTTTTATCTGGTTTTTTATCCGGACAATTGTTTCTTCAACGGCTTTGGACGTAAAATGACGTTTTGATACTTCCGGACGCTGACTAACATAAGATATTGTGGCAGCGCTCGGATTTGAACTCATTTCGGAAGCTTTTTTGGCAAAGGCATTGCTTCCAACAGCGATTGCTGCAAGGCCTAAACCGCCTTTTCTTAGGAAATCTCTTCTTGACGACATATTTTCAGGTATTAAATAAATTTATTTTCAGGAATGCAAATCTAGTTATTTTTAATGATTCCGAAAAGGATTTTTTAAATTTCTCCTCCATACCCCAAAAAAATAGCGCCTCAAAGAAAGAAATAACCGGGAATAAATTGTGTAATCCAATAATTATCCGTACCTTTGCAGCGTTTTGGCGCAAAAAATAGTGGATTATTCGATAAGCGTTTGGATTTTCAATAATTATAACTAATTTTGCAGCCCGAATTGTATAATTGGGAAAATTAACAAAATCAAAATTTAAGAATTTAAAGTTCAAAAAATGCCTACAATTCAACAATTAGTAAGAAAAGGAAGGACGACAATTGTGGAGAAAGGTAAATCTCCGGCGCTGGATGCATGTCCTCAAAGACGTGGCGTTTGTGTGCGGGTTTATACCACAACTCCTAAAAAACCTAATTCCGCTATGCGTAAAGTGGCTCGTGTTCGTTTGACAAGCATGAAGGAAGTAAACGCTTACATCCCCGGTGAAGGTCACAACTTGCAAGAGCACTCCATCGTATTGGTGAGAGGCGGTCGTGTCAAAGACCTTCCGGGCGTTCGTTACCACATTGTACGTGGAACTTTGGATACTGCCGGCGTTAACGGTCGTACACAAAGACGTTCCAAATACGGTGCAAAACGTCCTAAAGCAGGAGCTGCAGCTGCTGCAAAAGGTAAGAAAAAATAATTATTAATCAGGTTTTTTGGATAAAGCTATATGCTAATTAAAAATGAAGATTTGAAAATTAAAAATGACCGGACAGAATTGATTCGTCCGGATGTAATTTTCATTTTTCATTGAAATAGGGTTGAGTAAATGAATTCGGAGGAATTCGTTGAAGACACAAAATGGCAACCAAAAACAAAATTTAAGTAAAAATGAGAAAAGCGAAACCAAAGAAAAGACAGGTTCTTCCGGATCCTGTTTATGGTGACACAAAGGTTACGAAATTCGTTAACCATTTGATGTATGATGGCAAAAAAAGTATTGCCTACGAGATTTTCTACACGGCTTTAAATAATGTGAAAACAAAATTGGCCAATGAAGAAAAATCCGCGCTCGAAATTTGGAAACAAGCATTGGATAATATCACTCCCCTTGTTGAAGTAAAATCCCGTCGTATTGGCGGCGCTACGTTCCAGGTTCCTACGGAAATCCGTCCCGATCGTAAAGAATCGGTTTCAATGAAAAATATGATTGCGTTCTCCCGTAAAAGAGGCGGTAAATCAATGGCTGATAAATTGGCTGCTGAGATCGTCGATGCATTTAATAATCAGGGTGGCGCTTTCAAAAGGAAAGAAGATATGCACCGGATGGCTGAAGCTAACCGCGCATTCGCACATTTCAGATTTTAAAATATTTGAGGGTGGACATGGTCCACCCATTTGCGTATAAATATCAATGCATTGTTGATAATGCAACAGATTAACAGGTATTAGAATTTAAGACAAAAAGTTATTTAAAAACAATGGCAAAAGGTTCAGATCAACAACTGAAATTTACAAGAAATATCGGCATCATGGCTCACATTGATGCCGGAAAAACGACTACGTCGGAACGTATCCTGTTTTATACGGGGTTGACCCATAAAATCGGGGAAGTTCACGACGGAGCTGCTACCATGGATTGGATGGAGCAGGAACAAGAACGAGGTATTACTATTACTTCAGCGGCTACTACCGCAAATTGGAAATATGATAATGATACTTATAAAATTAACCTGATAGACACTCCGGGACACGTTGACTTCACCGTAGAAGTAGAACGTTCCCTGCGTATCCTCGATGGCGCTGTTGCCGCATTCTGCGCCGTAGGCGGTGTAGAACCTCAATCGGAAACAGTGTGGCGTCAGGCTGATAAATACAATGTCCCACGTATCGGTTATGTAAATAAAATGGACCGTTCGGGAGCAAACTTTTTCGAAGTAGTGCGCCAGGTGAAAGATGTGCTGGGAGCTAATCCCTGTCCGATCCAAATTCCTGTCGGAGCAGAAGAAAAATTCCGTGGAATCGTGGATTTGGTAACGATGAAAGCTTACTTTTGGCACGATGAAACAATGGGAGCGGATTATTCAATAGAAGAAGTTCCAATGGATCTGGTGGCTGAAGCTGAAGAATGGAGAGAAAAAATGCTTGAAATTCTGGCTGAATGTGATGATGTTTTGATGGAAAAATATTTTGATGATCCTTCAAAAATTACAGAAGACGAAATCCGTGCAGCTATCCGCAAAGGAACATTGGCAATGCAGATCAATCCGATGACTTGCGGCTCTTCTTTCAAAAATAAAGGAGTGCAGTGTTTATTGAACAACGTTTGCGCCTATCTTCCAAGTCCGGTAGATACTCCGGCTATTGAAGGCACAGATCCTGACGACCCGGAAAAAATAATCGAACGTCATCCGACTTCAAGTGAACCGTTGTGCGCTTTGGCTTTCAAGATTGCAACAGACCCGTATGTAGGTCGTTTGTGCTTTTTCCGCGTTTATTCGGGAGAACTCGAAGCCGGATCATACGTTTACAATACCCGTTCCGGAAAAAAAGAACGTATTTCCCGCTTATTCCAGATGCACTCCAATAAACAAAATCCGAAAGAGTATATCGGTTGCGGAGATATAGGCGCCGGAGTCGGTTTCAAAGATATTCGTACCGGAGATACTTTGTGTAGCGAAGATCATCCGATCGTATTGGAATCCATGGACTTCCCGGAACCGGTTATCGGTATTGCCGTCGAGCCCAAAACTCAGAAAGATTTGGATAAGCTGGGAATAGGACTTAGTAAGTTGGCTGAAGAAGATCCTACATTTACAGTTAAAACCGACGAAGATACAGGACAAACAGTTATTTCAGGTATGGGTGAACTTCACCTGGAAATTATTGTTGACCGTTTGAAACGCGAGTTCAAAGTAGAATGTAACCAGGGTCGCCCGCAAGTTTCTTACAAAGAGTCGATTACAGAAACGGTAGACTTGCGTGAGACCTACAAAAAACAAACCGGAGGTCGCGGTAAATTCGCTGATATGATCGTTCGTGTAGGGCCTGCCGATGTCGATTTTGAAGGAGAATTACAATTTGTTGACGAAGTAAAAGGAGGTAATATTCCTAAAGAATATATCCCGTCTATCCAAAAAGGATTCCAACGGGCAATGAAAAATGGCGTACTCGCAGGATATGCTTTGGATAAACTGAAAGTAACCGTGATCGACGGATCTTATCACGCGGTGGACTCCGACCAGTTGTCGTTTGAAATTTGTGCTATTCAGGCGTTCAGAAGCGCTAGTGAAAAGGCGCGTCCCGTATTGAAAGAACCGATCATGAAAATGGAAGTGGTCACACCGGAAGAAAGTATGGGAGATGTAATAGGTGACTTGAACAAACGTCGTGGTCAGGTTGAAGGTATGGATACCAGCCGTACCGGAGCCCGTATTGTAAAAGCAAAAGTGCCGTTGGCAGAAACTTTCGGTTATGTAACAGCATTGCGTACCATTACTTCCGGCCGTGCCACAAGCACAATGTCGTTCTCTCATTATGAAGAAGTTTCTTCTTCTATTGCAAAGCAAGTTCTGACGGAAGTTAAAGGACGAGTGGATTTGATTAAATAAAAGGGAGAGGAAATGGCTCTTTTCCCTGAATTAATAACAATAGTGTATAACCAACGTAAGACGTGTAACGTAGAACCTAAAACGTAAAACGTAAAACGTAGAACGTAAAACGTAAAAAAGATGAGCCAAAAAATCAGAATTAAGCTGAAATCTTACGATTACAATCTGGTAGATAAATCTGCTGAAAAAATCGTAAAAACAGTAAAAGCTACAGGCGCTGTGGTCAGTGGACCGATCCCATTACCAACGCACAAACGTATCTTCACGGTTAACCGTGCAACATTTGTAAACAAAAAATCTCGTGAACAATTCGAGTTGTCTTCTTACAAACGTTTGATCGACATCTACAGCTCTACCGCTAAAACAGTAGATGCTTTGATGAAATTGGAATTGCCAAGCGGAGTCGAAGTGGAGATTAAAGTATAAAACGTAAAACAATAAATAATTAAGTGAAATGCCAGGATTATTAGGAAAAAAAATCGGAATGACATCCGTTTTCAGTGCCGATGGAAAAAATCTTCCATGCACTGTTATCGAAGTGGGTCCTTGCGTGGTAACTCAGGTAAAAACCATTGAAAACGATGGTTATGAAGCTGTTCAGATAGGGTTTCAGGAAAAGAAGGAGAAACACACTACTAAACCTGAAATGGGACACTTCAAAAAAGCCGGAGTTGTACCCCAAAGACACTTGGCCGAGTTCAAAGGACAAGGAGCGTACAAAGAGAACAAAGGCGCTTACAACGCGGGAGATGTTCTCAATGTGGATTATTTTGATGGAGAACTTTACGTCGACGTAATCGGAACATCAAAAGGTAAAGGTTTTCAGGGAGTTGTGAAACGTCACAACTTTAAGGGAGTAGGAGAAGCTACATTAGGCCAAAGTGATCGTCAACGTCACCCGGGTTCTATCGGAGCTTGTTCATATCCTGCGAAAGTATTCAAGGGAACTCGCATGGCTGGTCAGATGGGTAACGAACGTGTTACCGTACAAAACCTCCAGATAATTAAACTGATTCCGGAACACAATCTGATGTTGGTCAGAGGATCTATCCCGGGAGCTAAAGGTTCAATCGTAATAATACAAAAGTAATGGAATTAAGTGTATATGACATTCAAGGAAAGGATACCGGAAAAAAGGTAACCTTAAACGATTCTGTCTTTGGAATTGAACCTAATGATCACGTAATTTATCTGGATGTTAAACAACATTTGGCAAACAAACGTCAGGGAACTCATAAATCCAAAGAACGCAGTGAAATGTCGGGAAGTACTCGCAAATTAGGCCGTCAAAAAGGCGGTGGCGGTGCTCGCCGTGGTGATATCAACTCCCCTGTATTAGTTGGTGGCGCTCGGGTATTCGGCCCTAAACCAAGAGATTACAGTTTTAAGTTGAATAAAAAAGTAAAAGCGTTGGCCCGCCATTCTGCTCTGTCTTACAAAGCAAAAGAAAATGCCATCGTAGTTGTAGAAGATTTTTCTTTCAATGCTCCGAAAACAAAAGATTTTGTTGCTATGGCCAAAAGCCTTAATATTGATAACAAAAAAATTCTGATGGTTCTTCCGGAGAATAACGAAAACATCTATTTGTCCGCACGCAACTTGCAAAGGACCCGTGTGATAACAGTATCCGAACTGAATACTTACAAAGTATTGGACGCAAACCAATTGGTTCTCCTTGAAAGTTCGGTTGCTCTGATTAACAATATTAACGCATAAGGAGGATAGAATTATGGGAATTATCATTAAACCGGTCGTAACGGAAAAACAAACTGCGATTAGTGAAAAAAAATCCAATCGTGTAGGTTTCCGTGTTTCTCCTGATGCGAATAAACTCGAGATCAAGGCTGCTATCGAAGCGCTTTATAATGTAACTGTCATTCAGGTAAATACCATGAACTATGGCGGTAAAAGAAAGTCAAGATACACCAAATCAGGGGTAGTGAATGGAAAAGAAGCTTCTTTCAAAAAAGCAATCGTTACTTTGAAAGAGGGTGAAACAATTGATTTCTTCAGTAATATTTGAAAAGTTATAAGTAATGAGTTATGAGTTATAAGCCGGGATACCGTCATATAATTTAAAACTTAAAGCTTAAAGCTTAAAACTTAAAAATAAAAAATGGGAATTCGTAAATTAAAGCCCACAACGCCGGGGCAAAGACACAAGATTATTGGTACATTTAGTGAAATCACTGCTTCTGTACCAGAAAAATCTCTTGTAGTCGGAAGTAAGAAGTCCGGAGGTCGCAACAGCGAAGGTAAAATGACTATGCGTTACCTTGGTGGAGGCCACAGACGTAAATACAGATTAATCGACTTCAAGAGAACGAAAGATGGCATTCCAGCAACAGTAAAATCAATCGAGTACGATCCGAATCGTTCAGCTCGTATTGCATTGCTGTATTACGTAGACGGAGCTAAAACATATATTGTTGCTCCTCAAGGCTTGGAAGTTGGCCAAACAGTGATGTCAGGTAATGAAGCAGCTCCGGAAATCGGAAATGCATTACCTTTGGCAAAAATTCCTTTGGGAACTGTGATTCATAATATTGAATTACGTCCCGGACAGGGAGCTAAAATGGTTCGTTCTGCAGGAGCGTTTGCTCAGGTAGTTTCTCGGGAAGGTGATTATGCGATCATCAAAATGCCTTCGGGCGAAACCCGTAAAATACTTTCAGCTTGCAAAGCCACTATTGGTAGTGTGGGCAACTCAGATCATGCTTTGGAAAGATCAGGAAAAGCGGGTAGGACAAGATGGCTTGGCCGTCGTCCCCGTGTTCGTGGTGTTGTTATGAATCCGGTCGATCACCCGATGGGTGGTGGTGAAGGTCGCGCTTCAGGAGGACATCCGAGATCTCGTAAAGGATTGTATGCTAAGGGCTTGAAGACAAGAGCGCCTAAGAAACACTCTTCTAAGTACATTATTGAGAGAAGAAAAAAGTAACCTGATTAATTAAGAGTAAATTATGAGTCGTTCATTAAAAAAAGGTCCTTATATTAACGTGAAGCTTGAAAGAAAGATTCTGACTATGAATGAATCCGGTAAAAAAGCTGTAGTTAAAACTTGGGCAAGAGCTTCAATGATCTCCCCCGATTTCGTGGGACATACCGTTGCAGTTCACAATGGTAATAAATTTATTCCTGTTTATGTTACTGAAAACATGGTCGGACACAAGTTAGGTGAGTTTTCTCCTACACGTCAGTTCCGTGGTCATGCCGGTAACAAAAAGAAATAACAGGATATTCAGCAACTGAAATAAAAATAAAAAAAAATGGGTGCTAGAAAAAGAATATCAGCAGAACAAAGGAAAGAAACTCAAAGAACCATGTATTTCGCAAAATTGCGGAACGTGCCTACTTCTCCCCGTAAAATGCGTCTGGTTGCAGACATGATTCGCGGGATGGAAGCTTTCAGGGCGCTTGGCGTTTTGAAATTTTCGAATAAGGAAGCTTCTGCAAGAGTAGAAAAATTGCTTCGCTCAGCTATTTCCAACTGGGAACAAAAGAATGAGCGTAAAGCTGAAAGTGGAGAATTATATGTAACATCGATAAGCGTGGATTCGGCAGCAATGTTGAAGAGAATGCGTCCGGCTCCTCAGGGAAGAGGATACCGCGTCCGCAAACGTTCAAATCACGTAACGTTGTTTGTAGATACAAAAAATGAAAATCAAAATTAATTGCTAAATGGGACAAAAAGTAAATCCGATAAGTAATCGTTTGGGAATCATCCGCGGATGGGATTCAAATTGGTACGGAGGCAATAATTATGGCGATACTTTATACGAGGACTGCGAAATCCGTAAATATTTGAGCGCCCGTCTTGCTAAAGCAAGTGTATCTCGCATCGTTATTGAACGTACCTTAAAGCTAGTTACAATTACTGTATGTACCGCCCGTCCGGGAATTATCATCGGAAAAGGGGGGCAGGAAGTAGACAAACTAAAAGAAGAATTGAAGAAGATTACCGATAAGGAAATCCAAATCAATATATTCGAAGTGAAAAGACCGGAACTGGACGCCGTTATCGTTGCAAATAATATTGCACGCCAGTTGGAAGGTAAAGTAGCTTATCGCCGTGCGATTAAAATGGCGATTGCATCAACCATGAGAATGGGTGCCGAAGGAATTAAAATTCAAATCTCAGGTCGTCTGAACGGCGCTGAAATGGCGCGTTCGGAAATGTACAAAGAAGGACGTACTCCCTTGCATACACTGAGGGCGGATATTGATTATGCTCTGGGTGAAGCGCTGACTAAAGTCGGTCTCCTGGGTATTAAAGTCTGGATCTGTCGTGGAGAAGTTTATGGTAGGAAAGATCTTGCCCCATCATTCGCAACTTCTAAAGATTCCGGACGTGGCGGACGTGGCGGTCACGGTGAAGGTAGAGGCGACAGAGGTGACAGAGGTGATAGAGGCGACCGTAACTTCAAAAGAAGAGCGCCGAGAGGAGAAAGAAAGTAATTAGTTATGCGTTAACGTTCTACATCGGCTAAGGCGCGACGTAAAACGTAAAAACGTAAAACGTAAAACACGAAAAAGAAATGTTACAACCGAAAAAAACAAAGTTCAGAAGATCGCAAAAAGGTCGGATGAAAGGCAATGCCGGAAGAGGCAATCAGTTGTCATTCGGTTCTTTTGGTATAAAATCGTTGCAATCAAAATGGATCACCGGACGTCAGATTGAAGCTGCCCGTATCGCGGTGACCCGTTATATGCAACGTCAGGGGCAAGTTTGGGTAAGAATATTCCCGGACAAACCAATCACCAAAAAACCGGCTGAAGTACGTATGGGTAAAGGGAAAGGAGCTCCGGAAGGATTTGTCGCTCCTGTAACTCCGGGTAGAATCATCTTCGAGATAGAAGGAGTTCCATTTGATGTCGCTAAAGAAGCTTTGAGACTTGCTGCTCAAAAACTTCCTGTGACTACTAAGTTTGTCGTAAGACGTGATTATGATATGCAAAATCAAGGAGTGTAATAGTATGAAGATAGCAGAAATTCACGAATTATCAACCAACGATTTAAAAGACAGATTGGACGCAGAAGTGGCTACGTATAGCCAAAAGAAAATCAATCATAGTATAACTCCGTTGGATAACCCCGCGCAAATTACACAGTCACGCAGGATGATTGCGCGCATGAAAACAGAATTGCGCAAGAGAGAACTTAACAACGAATCAAAATGAGCTCAATGGAAACGAGAAATTTAAGAAAAGAACGGATTGGGGTTGTTTTCAGCAATAAAATGGATAAATCCATTACTGTTGCAGTAAAATGGAAAGAAAAACACCCGATTTATGGAAAATTCGTGAATAAAACGAAAAAATTCCATGCTCACGACGAAAAAAATGAATGTAATATCGGTGATACCGTAAAGATCATGGAAACTCGTCCTTTGAGCAAAACCAAGAGATGGAGATTAGTAGAAATCATTGAAAAAGCGAAGTAATTATGATACAACAAGAGTCAAGACTTAGTGTAGCTGACAATAGCGGAGCAAAGGAAGTGCTTTGTATCCGTGTGTTGGGCGGTACCAGAAGACGTTATGCTTCTGTCGGGGATGTTATCGTAGTTGCCGTTAAAAGCGTAATCCCATCGAGTGATGTTAAAAAAGGTGCAGTATCAAAAGCGATTATTGTACGGACTAAAAAAGAAATACGCCGCGCCGACGGTTCTTATATCCGCTTTGACGACAATGCTTGTGTGTTGTTGAACAATGCCGGTGAGATCAGAGGTAGCCGTATTTTTGGTCCGGTTGCGCGTGAATTGCGTGCAACAAACATGAAGATCGTTTCCCTTGCGCCGGAAGTATTGTAATTCTTAATTAACAAGAAAATGAGCAAGTTACATATTAAAAAAGGCGATATAGTTTTTGTTAATGCCGGAGAAGACAAGGGTAAAACGGGTCGTGTATTGGAAGTATACGTCGACAAACAACGTGCACTTGTAGAAGGCGTTAATATGGTATCTAAGAGTACCAAGCCGAATGCAAAAGCTCCTCATGGAGGTATTGTAAAAAAAGAAGCTCCCGTTCATATCTCAAATCTGAACGTATTAGATCCTAAAAGCGGGAAACCTACACGTATTGGTCGTAAACTGAATGCAAAAGGGAAACTCGTTCGTATTTCTAAAAAATCAGGGGAGGAAATAAAATAATGAGTAATACAGCGAACTTAAAGAAAGAATATCAGGAAAAAATTGTTCCTGCTTTGATGAAAGAATTTTCTTACTCATCCGTTATGCAAGTGCCTGTTCTAAAAAAGATCGTGGTAAACCAGGGTTTGGGCGTTGCTGTGGCTGATAAGAAATTGATCGATGTCGCAATTGCAGAATTGACTAACATTACAGGCCAAAAGGCTGTTGCAACAATATCACGTAAGGATATTTCCAATTTCAAATTGCGTAAAAAAATGCCGATCGGCGCTATGGTAACACTGCGTCGTGAGCAAATGTATGAATTTCTTGAAAGACTGGTGCGCGTGGCTCTGCCCCGTATCCGTGACTTTAAGGGTATTGAGGGGAAACTGGATGGAAGAGGTAATTATACGCTCGGTATTCAGGAACAAATTATTTTCCCGGAAATAAATATTGACAATATTACAAAAATATTGGGAATGAATATTACCTTTGTGACTTCTGCAAAAACAGATGAAGAAGGTTATGCCCTCTTGAGAGAATTCGGCTTACCTTTTAAAAACGCTAAAAAAGACTAAGATATGGCTAAAGAATCAATGAAAGCCCGTGAAGTAAAGCGTGCAAAATTAGTGGCAAAGTATGCTGAAAAAAGAGCTCAGCTGAAAGCCGAAGGTAACTACGATGCGTTGCAGGCAATCCCTAAAAATGCGTCTCCGGTACGTTTACACAATCGTTGTAAAATCACCGGACGTCCCAAAGGATATATCCGCCAATTCGGTATTTCACGTATTCAATTCCGTGAAATGGCCTCTGCAGGCCTGATCCCGGGAGTGAGAAAAGCAAGCTGGTGAAAATTGTCCGGAATGTCAGAGTAGTTGAGGTGCCTGTTGTAGAAGAGACTCCTGCAGAAAAACCTAAAAAAGAAGAAACTGCTGAATAATTAGTTGTTTCTTGATAGTATATTACGAGCCCGGTTCTATTAAAGACCGGGCTTTTAATTTGGAATGAATCTAAATATGAAACTGTAATGTGTTAATAATATATCTTGTTCTTTTGCTATGATCTAAACGATTTGAATTTGTAGATTTGAAAAATAGATGTAACTTCGTCTGGTCTCGGTAGCGTGTAGAGCGACAGTTGCAAAACGGAGAAGATATAGCTTACGGATATTTTCTTCTTTATGAAAATTCAACCCGAAATATACAATCTCAACGACTGTGCAACAGGCTGATCTTTGAATAGTCGGCGAATGCAATATTCAAAAATACGCTCAATGTCGCATATTCCTTCGGTAACAATTTTTCCATTGCCGTAGTACAGATTTAGAATTTTTGTTTCAATACGAATGCTATTTTTAAATGTTTTCCCGACATAGATAAACTGTGGTTCAGCATAATAATCGAAACGAAAAGCCATATTGCCTCTGTTTTCGGCAATATTCATACACTCGTCAAACTTGTCTGTTTCCAACAAATCAAATATCTTTTGATAATTTTCGCTATATTCTGAATTTGCATCTGGATAAATAAAAGGATAAAATTCTCTGAGAAAAGAGTAAAGATTATTCTGCAAAATTTCCTTTTTTAGGGTAAATTTTACAATATCGCTTTGTTCGGCTACATCATACATACTCATATCGTAGTCCTGTGATTTTTGCATTTCATCAATCACATCAGAAACAGTTGCTTTCGCATTGTTCATATAAACACGAGCTACTTCTGCTTCACAGATTAAACCTATTGCTAAGAATTGTCCCATAATTGTAATATTTTTTCTTTGTATTTTGATGAAAAATAGCACAATTGTGCAATTTTTTTATATTTGTGGCATGAATATGAAGGAAAACGATTGTAAAATACGGAATTACAGCGCAATATTGAAAGAAAAATACGGCGCTTATGGGACACCGGAACGGGCAAAATTCGACGAAGAAGCATACGCTTTCTATACAAGTCAAATATTGATTGAGGCCAGAAAAAATGCTAAATTAACACAAAAAGAACTTGCAGAAAGAATAGGGGTTGGTACATCCTACATTTCGAGAATTGAGAAAGGAGTAACCATACCAAGTGTGGCTACTTTCTACCGTATAGTTTCTGCACTAGGGCGTTCGGTAGAACTATTACCTGCTACGTGAGCAAATGGAATTCTTATTTGGGTTTGCCCATGTGGTTATAATTAATCCGGAAGATTTAAGCCTTGTTTTCAAATTGTTCAAGTGAAAGATCCGTTCCATCGAAAACGGCATAAGAGAAATATTGCAGCCAGTCTCCAATGATCATCATACGGTTTTTGTGTGACAGCATCAGGTCAAGCATGATATGGCGGTGTCCGAAAATCAGGTAGTCTGTTTCAGGATGTTGGATAATGTACTGTTTGGCATACAATACCAGATGTTCTTTTTCTTCGCCGGGATAACCTGCCGGATCAAGCAATCCGGTCTTACGACTGTGCCTGGACCAGGAATGTGCAAATGCAAATGCCCAGCGCGGATGTAGCGAACCGAAGAGTTTTTGGCATATTTTATTATGAAATAACCAACGAATCAGTTTGAAAGAGTGGGAATTATCACCCAATCCATCTCCGTGAGCCAGGTAGAAAATTTTTCCATTGATATTTTCAATCAGAGGCGCTTTGTGTACGATGACTCCGGTTTCCTGAGGTAAGTAATCGTATACCCAGATATCATGATTGCCGATAAAGAAATGTATTTCAACCCCGGAATCCGTCATTTCCGCTATTTTCCCAAGAAAACGGGTAAATCCTTTGGGAACAACATATTTATATTCATACCAGAAATCAAAAATATCGCCGAGCAGATAAAGAACCTGTGCATCATCTTTGATGGAATCGAGCCATCGGACAAAACGTTTTTCTACAACTGAAGGATCTTCAAAAACATCAGATCCCAGGTGCATGTCTGAAGCAAAGTATGCTTTTTTCTCTTTATTGAGTTTCATGTTATCGTATATGATCAAAGAAAACCCAGTTCAAATTTTGCTTCTTCACTCATCATATCTTTATTCCATGCGGGTTCAAAAACGAGATTGATCTCCACGCTTTTCACTCCTTCTACCGATTCTACTTTCATTCGAACATCTTCCACAATGAAGTCGGCCACGGGGCAACCGGGAGCTGTAAGAGTCATGGTGATTACAACATGTTGATTCTCGTCGATATCTACGCCATAGATCAGACCTAAATCATATACGTTAACGGGAATTTCCGGATCGTATACGGTCTTTAACATTTTGACGATTTTTTCTTCCAATTCCATGAATTCATTTTCCATCATTAGTCAATTAACCTTTCTTTATAGAGTTTGTTTATTATTCTTTCAACCATTTGTCGGACAGATATTTTGCAGGATAAAGAGCCGCCAATAAGCCGATTATTAATACGGTGATAAATACAAAGCAGACATCTGCGAAGGAGACGACCACCGGATAAGCGTCTACAATGGCGATTCCTCCTCCATTTCCGAATTTGATCAATCCGAGTTTTTGTTGGATGAAGCAAAGAAACAGTCCGAGAATAACGCCGGCAATGGCTCCGGTCACGGAGATCATCCATCCTTCAAATAAGAAGATCCGGGAAATTAATTTGTTGCTTGCCCCCATATTCCGAAGGATAAAAATATCTTCTTTTTTTTCAACGATTAGCATGGATAATGAGCTAACAACGTTGAATACGGCTATCAAACAGATGAAAGACAGGATCAGAAAAGTAACCCATTTCTCTATTTCCATCATTTTGAAGGTCGTTTCTTGTTGTTGGCGACGGTTCTGCACCTGATATTTGTCCCCCAGTATATTCCGGATTTCGGATTGTATCCGGTCTGTTTTTTTTACGTCTTTCAATTTCAGTCCAATTGAACTGACTTCCGACTCGTAGTCAAATAATTCACGGGTCATTTTGATGGGGACAATCAGTTTTTGGGTGTCGTAAATTTCCTGATCGGTGCGGAAGACGCCGGAGATATAGACATAATTGCTTGAAAAAGAAGAGGCCGGATTTGAAAGATTGACTTTTTCTTTTCTTTTTATGGTATATACTTCCAACGGGTAGGAAAATCCGGCTCCGATACCGATTCTCATGGCCAGATAAATTCCTATTGTTCCAAAATTATTTATTTCATCCTGTAACTTGAATTCCCCGTCAAACAAGATACCATCAATATCTATCAATGGAGCAAAATTGTCAGAAACGCCCATCAGGGCGGCAGGAGCCTGTTTGCCGCGATATTTCAGTATCCCGTTATCTTCCAGTATTTCAGTGAAAACGGCAATTTCATCCATATTTTTTATTGCCTGGAATTCTTTTGTCTGAGGATCAAATACCTTACCTTCTTTTATTGTGATTTTTAATTCGGGATCAAATTTGGAAAACATTCCGCCGACAAGATTCTGGAATCCTCCGAAGACGGACATAGCGCAGACCATAGCGATCGTAGCAATACACACGCCACACATGGACACCATTGAGATGACATTTACGGCATTGTGGGACTTTTTTGAGAAAAGATACCGTTTGGCTATGTATAGCGAAAGGTTCAAGATTCTTTTGTTTTGTTCAACAGCTTATCGATGTTTTCAAGATAATCCAGGGAATCGTCCAAAAAGAAAGCCAATTCGGGAATTTTCCTGAGTTGATTCCTCTGAAGCTGCCCCATTTCGAAACGGATTGCTTTCTTATTCTGGTTGATAGCATCCAGGATTTCTTTTCCTTTTTCGGAAGGAAATACGCTCAAATATGCTTTGGCCAATCCAAGATCAGGACTTACACGTACTTTTGTTACTGAAACCAATATTCCGTGCATAGCTTTCGTTTGTAGCAGGAAGATCTCTCCCAGATCTTTCTGTATCAGGCGTTCTATTTTTTGTAATCTTTTATTTTCCATGTTTTTTATAAATCAGAGTTAAACCATCACGTACAGGAATTATCACTTTTTCAATCCGGTCATCGGCTTTTATTTTGTCATTGAACTTCAATATCCCAATGGTTTGTTTATCGTTACAAACAAATCCGTCTACTACTTTCCCGTCCCACAAGGTGTTATCTGCGATGATTATACCTCCCGGACGGATCTTGTCAAATATCAAATCGTAATAAATGCCGTATTCACGTTTGTCGGCGTCGATAAAAACGAGATCGTAAGTTTCGTTCAGTAGCCGGATAATTTCGGCGGCATCTCCGATATGTAACCGGATTTTTGCCTTATACGGAGACCGGTTGAACTGATCCAGAATAGAATCTTCCATTTCATCATTGATTTCGATGGTGTCGATTATGCCCTCTTCCGGCAGCGCCTCCGCCATACATAAAGTGGCATATCCGGTATAAGTTCCTATTTCAAGGATACGTTTGGGCGATACCATGCGACAAAACATTTTAAGCATACGTCCCTGAAGATGTCCGGACAACATTCTCGGACGAAGAAGATTGACATGGGCATCCCTGTTCAGACGGGTCAGTTGTTCTCCTTCTTCATCAATATGAGCTAATATGTATTCGTCTATGTTCATCTGAATGTGGGCGGCGAGAATTGGTTGCTGCCATCCAATATTTTTCCTACATTATTGACTTCAAGGAATGATGTACCTCCGCCTTCGCCGAAACTGCTGCTCAGATAGGCAACCATATCATTTCTGTTGATCATGCCTTTTTTTAATAATTTGCCGAGGGCGTTAAGGAAATATTCCTTGGAGTTTGAATTTTCTTTCTGATATTCGGCCCAGACGCCATAAGAAAGGGCTAATTCCCGGGTCGTTTTTTCTTTATAACAAATTGCAAATACGGGTGATTTTCCGCGGAAAGCGGCAAGATAGCGGGCGGTTCTTCCTGTAAAACTGTCTGTGATAATTGCTTTGACATGCAATTTGGATGAAGTTTTTACAGCTTGTTTGGCCAGGAAAGAAGTGACATCCAGGTCGTCGTTCGGCATTGGGACGCGGATGTCATTTTCCGCCAGTTTTGTTTTTTCCGCTTCACCGGCAACACGGGTCATTGTGCGCACCGCCTCGACGGGATATTTCCCGTAAGCGGTCTCTCCGCTGAGCATCAGGGCATCTGTTCGATAGTAGATGGCATTTGCGATGTCGGTTACTTCGGCACGGGTTGGGCGAGGGTTGTTGATCATGGAATGTAGCATCTGTGTTGCCACGATCACCGGTTTTTTTGCTGCTACGCATTTCCGGATCAGTACGCGTTGTAATCCGGGTATTTTTTCCTGTGGAACTTCAATTCCCAGGTCACCGCGTGCAACCATAATGCCGTAGGCGGCTTCCAGTATCTCATCAATATTGTCGACGCCCTCCTGGTTTTCAATTTTAGCAATGATTTTAATCGGACTGTGGTGTTCGTCCAGAATGCGTTGTATATCCAGTACGTCCTGTTTTGAACGGACAAAAGAGTGAGCGATGAAATCAATATCCATTTCAATGGCATATTTAATGTTCAGTATGTCTTTTTCCGTCAGAGAAGGGAGGTTGATCCGTACTCCCGGCACATTTACACTTTTACGACTCCCCAGGGAGGCATCATTCAAAGCTTCGACGACCAGATGATCCTGTCGTTTTTCGATCACTTTCAGTTCGAGATCTCCATCGTCGATGAGGATCATGTCTCCCGGTTTAATTTCTCCTGCAAAACCTTTGTAATTGACATAGATACATTCTTTGACGGTGATACCGTCGGAATCTCCTTTTATTATGGTTGTATCTCCGGTTATGAAAGGAATCGGGTTTTCAGATCTGGTAGTGCGAATTTCCGGTCCTTTTGTATCCATCAATATTCCGATGCGATTGGAAACCTGACGGACATTATTGATGATACATTCAAATCCTTCTTTGTCCAGGTGGGCGGAATTCATTCTGACGACATTCATTCCTTCGTCGAATAAATTCGTGATAAACGGGACATCACAACGTTTATCCGATATTGTTGCTACAATTTTTGTATGCTTTAACATTGTTGAAAAATTAAAAGATGAAGAAGATGAAGAAAATTAAAAGAATATCCTTTTATTTTCTTCAGTTCTTTAATTTATTTTATTAAAAAAGATTCTACGGCAAGTCTGTACGAATCCAGTCCGAATCCGGCAATAACTCCTTTACAGGCGGGCGCCAGCATGGAATGACGCCTGAATAGTTCGCGGGCATGGACATTTGAAATGTGTACTTCAATCACAGGAGAATAGATTGATTTAATTGCATCATGGATTGCAATGGAAGTGTGTGTATAAGCTCCTGCATTTAGAATGATTCCGTCGAAAGTGAATCCGGTTTCGTGTATTTTATCAATGATTTCACCTTCGATATTGGATTGATAATAGGAAAACGCAATGTCCGGATAACGATTTTCCAGTTCATTGAAATAGTCTTCAAAGGAAGATATTCCGTAAATCTCAGGCTCTCTCATGCCTAAAAGATTGAGATTTGGTCCGTTAATAATTTGAATTTGCATAAACTACAACTAAGTTGACTGCAAAAGTAATACATTTAAAACAAATAAAGCGGCAAAAGCCGCTTTAAGTTGTAAGTTTTAAGTTTTGAGTTGTAAGTTTTTGCCGTGCGGAAGAGTTCCCTTGCCGGAGGGAGAGAGGTTCTCCTGCCGGAGGGAGAAAGGCTCTCCTGCCGGAGGGAGAGAGGCTCCCCTTACTTCCTCACCACCTTGACCGTCTTCCCATCATACTGCAGCAGGTAGGCGCCTTTGGCATATCCTGTCAGGTCGATCACAGTCACATCATCCTGCGAGGGATAGACGCCTTTGACG
>JAIRZF010000307.1 GCA_031267385.1 Dysgonamonadaceae bacterium
GGCTATGTCAAAGGGACTTATCTGGTTCACTACGATGGGAAAGCGTTCAAAGTGATCAGGAAGTAAGCGCTCTAATTCTTCGATTTTTTTAACACGGAGTGACACGGAGTTTATTTCACGGAGTAACACGGAGTTTTAAACTCAGTGTACTCCGTGAAATAAACTCCGTGTTACTCCGTGTTAAAATGTGGCGGTCTTCCAACCTCACTCGACTCCGGCGAGTTTCGGGTCGATCATGATACGTCCGCAGTGTTCGCAGACAATGATTTTTTTGCGTAACTTGATATCCATTTGTCTTTGAGGGGGGATTTTATTGAAGCAACCGCCACATGCATCACGTTGGATGTAAACGACAGCGAGACCATTACGCGCACTTTTTCTGATTCTCTTGAATGCAGTCAGCAAGCGAAACTCAATTGATGTTTCAATTTGTTTTGCTTTTTCCCGCAATTGTTCTTCCTGAATTTTTGTTTCGGATACGATTTCGTCCAGCTCATCTTTCTTCATTTTCAAGTCAGCCTGACGTTCCTCCAACAACGATTTAGATTTTTGGATCTCTTCGTTAATTGTCTTGGAATCGCTTGTAAACTCACGGATTTTCTTTTCAGCCAGCTCCACTTCCAATCCCTGGAACTCCACTTCTTTCGACAGGCTGTCGAATTCACGATTATTACGCACGTTATCCAGTTGTTCCTTGTATTTTGCCACCAAGGTATTTGAATCTGAAATTTTAATTTTCTGCTGACCGATAGCCGCATCGACATCTTTGACGTCCAATTGGAAATTCTGTATACGCGTCTGCAATCCGGCGACTTCGTCTTCCAGATCCTGCACTTCCAATGGCAATTCCCCGCGAAGGGTTTTAATCTTATCTATTTCCGACAACATCAATTGTAGTTGATACAGGTTGCTTAATTTTTGTTCGACCGATAATTCTTTTTCGGCGCCACTTTTAGCGGGATTTTTCGCAACCGTAGTTTCTACTACAGGTTTTTCTGTCGTTTTCGCTGTCTTCGCTGTCTTCGCTGTTGTTTTCTTCTCTTTTCCGGAACCTTCAGCTACCGTATTTCCTTTTGTAACTTTCTCTTTTGCCATATTTTAGATCAGATGTATTTTACAGGATTTGAATTCATTGTTGAAAAATGAAAGGCAAAGTTAGGTATTTTTTTTGTAATAATGTCAAAAAACAACTCTTTTGTACAAATTTCGGACTCATAATGTCCGATCACGGCTAATAATATTTGTTTTTCCACATCATAGTAGTCGTTGTATTTAGCCTCGCCCGTAATGAAAATATCTGCTCCGTAGGATATGGCTTCCGGTATCAGGAAAGCGCCGCTTCCGCCACAAACAGCGATCTCGCGTATTTCTTTTTTTCTCAATGGAGAATGTTTCAATACGTCTAACCGGAAAATTTGTTTCAATCGAAGCAGGAAAGAGTTCTCATCTTCAGGGAGCGGTAATTCTCCGACAACGCCCGATCCGGCTGATTTCCAATCGTTAGACAGAGGATAAAAATCGTAAGCAGGTTCTTCATAAGGATGAGACACCAGCAAAGCCCGTAGAACCGGCGTTTTTTTATATGCGGGAAGCGCCGTTTCTATTCGCACCTCCGGTTCCGTATGCAGTTCTCCTATTGCTCCGACAAAAGGATTGGCGTCTTGTTTAGCCCTGAACGTTCCGGCTCCATCGACATTATAACTGCATGAATCATAATTTCCAATCGTTCCGGCTCCGGCATTGAACAGTGCACCTCTGACGGCTTCGGCATGTTCTGAGGGGACAAAGGTGACCAATTTGAGTAAATGATCTTTTTTAGGACTCAAAATCCGGATATTCTGTAAACCGATTTTCTCTGCAATCTTGAAATTCACACCTCCCGAAGCATTATCCAGATTAGTATGTGCGGCATAAATCACCAGATCATGTTTACAGGCCTTAAGTACGCAACGTTCAATATAACTACGTCCTGTAATGGATTTTAAAGGTTTAAACAACAGGGGATGGTGAGAAATAATCAGGTTACATTCCAGTTCAAGGGCTTCATCAACTATTTCTTCCGTAACATCGAGGCATAAAAGCGTCCCGGTCAGCGTTTGGGAGACATCTCCTATCTGTAATCCGGAGTTATCAAAACCATCTTGTAAAGGCAAGGGGGCAAAATCTTCAAGAATTGAGATGATTTGAGCGATTTTCATGAAAATGAGTTTTTAATATTCAGCAAATATAGCGTTTTTTTTCTGAACCTTTTCATAACACCTATCCGGCATCTGACTACTGTTTTTATCAACAACTTATCAACAATCATTATATCGTTGTTGAAAAGTAAAGCTATTTTGTATTAAAATCATAAACATTTTTTCACAAAAACGGATTAACTTTGCAAGATTTTAACGAAAATAATAATTTTTTACTAATATAATACTTTTATGGCAAAAAAAATTTATTTTTTAATGTGCTGTATGCTGTGCATTTCTTTCGCGATACATGCACAAGTTTCAGTTAAAGGAACGATTTTGGATAAAGACACAAAAGAGCCTTTAATCGGGGTGACTGTTTATGAACCCACATCAAAAAAATCAGCGATAACTGATTTGGATGGTACTTTTAATTTAAAACTGCCATCAATTGAGGATCGCAAGGTCGAACTTACTTACATTGGATATTTGAAGCAGGAACTGGCGGTTTCTGCAGATATGGGCACTATTTTATTGGTTTCGGATGCCGTGGTGCTGGGAGATGTGGTGGTTACAGCATCAATCGCTATCCAGCGTAAAACGCCGGTAGCAATGTCAACCATTGATCCCGAACAAATTGAATACAAATTAGGAACAAAAGAATATCCCGAAATTTTGAAATCGACGCCGAGCGTGTATGCGACAAAAGAAGGCGGCGGTTTTGGTGATTCAAATGTGAGAATACGTGGTTTTAAATCCGAAAATGTGGCTGTAATGATCAACGGCGTCCCGATGAACGATATGGAATGGGGAGGCGTTTATTGGAGCAACTGGGCAGGTTTACCGGATGTGACCCGTTCCATGCAGGTACAACGCGGATTGGGAGCATCCAAAGTTTCAGCGCCATCAGTGGGCGGTTCCATCAATATCGTCACGAGAAGCATTGACGCGAAGAAAGGAGGCGTTGCCAGTTACGGTATCGGCAACGACGGTTATAATAAAGCCTTATTTTCCATATCTTCGGGATTATTGGACAATGGTTGGGCATTGACATTGCTCGGCAGCAAAACCTGGGGCGAAGGATATATACAAGGTACGGAATTTGAGAGTTACAACTACTTCATTAACATTGCAAAACGGCTGAATGAAAATCATCAGTTGTCGCTGACCGCTTTGGGCGCACCACAGGTGCATAACCAACGCAACTCCAACGACGGACTTTCTATTCAGGGCTGGCAGGAAGTAAAAAAATACATGCAGCCGGGCGAAGAATACCGCTACAATCCGACTTACGGCTTCGGTAAAAACGGAGAGCGTAAAACTTCTTCCAAAAATAAATACCACAAACCGCAAATCTCGCTGAACCATATCTGGCAAGTTTCCGAAACTTCGTCTTTGAGTACAGCGCTGTATCTGTCTATCGGAGATGGTTGGGGATATTCCGGACAAGGCACCAACAGTACCTATGGCAGCCAGTGGTACGGCAGTAGCAGCGGAACGCTGAATACCACTTTCCGCAATGCAGACGGTACGTTTGCTTACGACAAGATACAGGACATGAACGAAAACAGCGAAAATGGTTCTCAAATGGTTATGTCGGTCTCCAAGAACCAGCACAGATGGTGGGGATTGCTTTCGACATATACCGGTAAACTGACGGAAAATATTGATTTCTATGCCGGCGTGGACGGACGTTATTACATCGGTATTCACACCAACGAAATTATTGATCTTTACAACGGCGAATATTATATTGACAGCCGCAACCGTCCGACAGTAAAACCGGAAAACAATAAAGCCGCGCTAGACCCGAACTGGATCAATCAGAAACTCACGGTGGGCGATATCGTTTACCGCGATTATAACGGTTATGTACTACAGGAAGGCGTTTTCGGACAAATAGAATACAATAAGGATAAATTAAGCGCTTTCGTAGCCGGTTCATTAAACAATACTTCACAATGGCGTTACGACCGTTTTTATTACGACGCCGAACACGCCAAATCGGAAACCGTCAGCAAAATCGGGTTTACTGCAAAAGGCGGGGCGAATTATAACCTGACGGACAACCACAATGTATTTGCCAACATTGGTTATATCAGTCGTGCGCCGTTCTTTTCGGGCGGAGCGTTCCTGTCGGTTGCCACCAGCAACGTTACCAATCCGAATGCCGTCAACGAAAAAATATTTTCCATAGAAGGCGGATACGGGTTCCGTTCACAATACCTGTCGGCTAATTTGAATCTTTACCACACTCAATGGAAAGACAAAACCATGGCCAAATCACAAGACGTAACTTTATCCGACGACACTCCCGACCGCGCCATTATCAACATGCAGGGAGTCAATTCCATTCACCAGGGAATTGAATTGAACTTTCTCGCCAAACCACTCCGCATGCTGGAAGTAACAGGAATGTTTTCTATCGGCGACTGGAAATGGACGAACAATCCGATAGGATATTATTATAATTCCAACGGGCAACCGTTTACGAAAAATTATGAGATTGCTTCAGCTCCTCAAGCCGAAGATCACGCTTCATCCAAATTGCTTCTGGACGGCGTGAAAGAAGGCGGTTCGGCGCAAATAACCGCAGCTTTAGGCGCAATCATCCGTCTGGGTCACGGGATCCGTGCAGGAATCGATTGGAATTACTACGGACATAATTATGCCGACTGGGCGCTCACTCCATCCAGCGACCTGGTGATAGGCGGCGAAAAAGCTTTTAGTACGCCCTGGATCATTCCGGCCAGCAATACTTTCGATCTGAATGTAAGTTATACATTTAATATGGGTACTTTCAATACTACTTTATCGGGAAATATCGATAATTTATTCGATCAGTTGTTTATTACTCAGGCCTACGATGGCTCAAACCATGACTGGCAATCGGCTTACCGCGTATTTTACGGATTCGGACGCACCATGTCCATGAGATTAAAAATTCACTTCTAAAAAACGACGAAACAATGAAAATAGTAAAAATATTCAGTTTATTGATTGTTACAGCGTTATTTACCGCCTGCAATTACAACGAAGACAATTTTCCCGGTTTGGACGATATGTCGCGCCCCAAAAATGTAAGTTCTTACGAATATACAATCGCATCTACCGATTTTGCAACAATTGTAACTGCTTTACGAACAAATAAAAATCCGGAAGATTCCATAACCGCCGATGCATTGAACAGTTCAAAAACATTTTCGTCTACCGTTCTTTCCAACAGGCTAATTCCCTACGTCCTGAAAAAAATATATTATTCGGCTGATCTGGGATCGGTGGCAAAAGTAACGTTTCCGTACGCACCCGACCGGGAAGAAAAACAAGACAAACTTTCGCAGACATCTTACGTACTGAATACCGACGATTACAAACAAGTTTGGAATAGTAATACGGATTATGTTTCCGCATTGACTCCCGACAAATCGCCGGCCACAAAAATTCCGGTTATACTGGCAGCAAAAAAACCGAATGCAGTCAGCGGAGATTATGCAGTGGTTCAGTACAGTTACTCGGAAAAAGAACCGGAAGTTTCGATAGCCGAGACGAGATACCTTTTTGGCGATTTTGAAGGAATGCCTAACGGGGCGACAGCTCCCGTAACTATCGAAGGCTGGATCAACAAAGACATTACGGGCTCAAAATTCTGGCAATGCCGAGTGTTCAGCGGCAATCAATACGCTCAGTTCTCATCCAACGGCACCAACGAAGAAAACACTATTTATTTGATAAGCAATAACATTGACCTGACTTCAGGGATTGCTCCGAAACTTTCGTTTGATGTTACCGGCGGTTATTACAAAGGTGATTTGTTCTCCGTATTGGTTTCCGAGAATTTCGACGGAACAGAAGCCGGTATTACTTCGGCCGACTGGAGCGATATCAGCAGTTATTTCGATATTCCTACGACTCCGGAAATACCGGCATCGGGTTACGGTACTCTGCGGACTTCCGGTGAAATGGACTTTTCGGCATATTCAGGTAAAAAAGTTGTTGTTGCTTTCAAATATGCCGGAAATGGTATCGGAAACGTATTAACAACTACTTATCAGATTGATAATGTGAAACTTTCGGAAATAAAAAGTTCTATGAATGTAGCTTCTTCCGCTATTCAGTATGGAGTATATCAATTCGACGGCTCGGCTTGGAAAGTAGCTCCGGCAGGCGATAATATTTCAATACTCCAACCGGAAGATTACACGGCTATGGGCGTAACAAACCTGACTACCGCACAAGCTCCGAATTATTTACCGGTCTGGTTGACTCAAAAATTCCCATTTGCACAGGAAAGTACCGAAAGAACTGTGGTTTTCAGGACTTCTTCGTCTGCTAATTATGCCGACAAATACATCCTTACCGCAGGCACATGGGTATCGGCGTCAACTACCGAAATGCACACCGAGCAATACGTGGTTTCTTCGCAAGGTTGGATGTTTGACCCAACCATCGTGTTGTCAATCAAACGATCTGTGAATACCGACGCCGTACAAAAATTCATTGATTATGTACACAACAATATGGACGGCAAATGGTATCCGTATCCGGGACGTATCAACGAAGAACATTACTACGGATTCAATGCTTATTATGGCGAAATTGCATTTGACAACAACCGTTCGCTTTATGGTGATGACGAAATTAAGAATCTCGCCACCGATGAAGAAAAATGGGCGCTGTTTGACAAACGTGCGGAAGAAGGGCTCCTGATTTTTGCCGGCATTAATTATCCGACATTGCAAACACATGTTTCAGGTGTGGAACAATTATTGAAAGTCCGCATCGAACATTTTTATTCTACTTCCAATCGCCGCTATTTTGAACACACACTGAAATGCATCAAATCCGGTAGCGGAGCAAGTACGCCTGCGGAGTATGAATACATAGGTAAAGAAGAAATTTCAGGAATATAATCACATTGAACGAATACCAGGGAAAAATATTCCGTGAATAAAAAAATCCCAACCGATTCTTTTTGAATTGGTTGGGATTTTTTGTTATGAATATTTTTCCTTATTTTTGTAATCGCTATTAAATTAATGCATATTAAATTAAATAGAGATGAAATTTTATAACAGAACAAAAGAATTAGAGATACTTGCCCGGATTTCAGAGCAATCGAAAAAAAGTTCCTGCTTCACGGTTATGGTTGGTCGCCGTCGTATCGGCAAGACTTCTCTTTTGTTGGAATCCGTGAAAGAGCAAAAACACCTCTACCTGTTCGTATCCCGCAAAAGCGAATCGCTTCTTTGCGAACAGTTTCAAAGGGAAGCAATAAAATCTTTAAATATGCAGATATTCGGGAACATTACCCGATTCAGTGATCTTTTTGAACAACTGCTGATTTTTGCAACGAAGGAACAATATACGCTTATCATTGATGAATTTCAGGAGTTTGACAATGTAAATCCATCCATATTCAGCGATATTCAAAATCTGTGGGATAATTATAAAGACCGGGTTAAGATTAATTTCATTGCTTCCGGTTCTATCTATTCGATGATGATGAAAATTTTCGAAAACGGGAAAGAACCTTTATTCGGGCGCTTGAACTCAAAAATAACGCTACAACCTTTTAATGTCGGCACGATAAAAGAAATTCTGAACGATTATAATCCCAAATACACATCGGAAGACCTTCTTTGTCTTTACATGATCACGGGCGGGGTACCTAAATATATTAATCTATTGATGGAATCCGGAAGCGTAACTAAAAAGAAGATGCTTGATCTGGTTACAAGGCAGGATTCTCCTTTTATCGGAGAAGGAAAAGACTTGCTCATTTCTGAGTTCGGCAAAGAATACGGAATATATTTTTCTATTCTGCAATTAATTGCTTCCGGGAAAACTACTCAAAGTGAAGTAGATTCCATTATCGGGAAAAATACGGGTGCATATCTGGTAAATTTAGAAAAAGAATATTCGCTTATCACAAAAAACAAGCCTGTGTTCTCTAAACCGGAAAGCCGGAAAAATCGTTGGAGTTTGAATGACAATTACCTTCGTTTTTGGTTCCGGTTTATTTTTCCAAACCAGTCATTGATCGAAATGGGAAAATACGAATTACTTCGAGAGCTTATAGAGATGAACTATAAACAATACAGCGGCTTAATTCTGGAAAAATATTTTCGAGCAAAAATAACAGAAGAGAAGAAGAGGATAACCGGCATTGGTAGTTATTGGGACAATAAGGGAGAAAATGAAATTGATTTAATAGCCCTGAATGATTTGGATAAAACAGCCATTGTCGCCGAGGTAAAACGTAATCCGAAAAAAATAGATTTGAATTTGCTGCAAACAAAAGCCGATTCGATAAAAAAAGAGCTTTCAAAATACAAAACCGAATTGAAAGGTTTATCTATGGATGATATGTAGGCGTCCCTTAAATTTGCCCTGATTTAAGAGCGACCATATTTGATTAAAACCAAAGAAAATATTAACTTTGCATGGTTTTTACATACTAATTCACAATATGGATGGGATTTTTTGATTTTTTTTCCAAAGACAAGCAGGAAAGCCTGGATAAAGGATTATCCAAAACGAAGGAAAGCGTTTTTTCGAAAATAGCAAGAACGGTTGCCGGGAAATCGAAAGTCGACGATGAAGTGCTCGATAGTCTGGAAGAAGTGCTTGTCACCTCCGATGTGGGCGTGGAAACCACATTGAAAATCATCGGAAGGATCGAGTCAAGGATTGCTAAAGATAAATATATCAACACCGATGAACTGACAAATATTCTCCGGGAAGAGATTGCGTCATTACTTGCAGACAACAATACCGAAGAATTGGAAGATTTCAATACTCCGAAAGATAAAAAGCCTTATGTCATCATGGTTGTCGGGGTTAATGGAGTCGGAAAAACAACGACTATCGGCAAGTTGGCCTATCATTTCAAAAAAGCAGGCAAAAAAGTTTATCTCGGAGCTGCGGATACTTTCCGCGCCGCTGCCGTCGAACAGCTGGCAATCTGGGGCGAACGTGTCGGCGTGGAAGTAATCAGGCAAAAAATGGGTGCAGACCCTGCTTCCGTGGCTTTTGATACGCTGAGTTCCGCAAAATCCAATGATGCGGATGTTGTGATCATAGACACTGCCGGACGACTTCACAACAAGATTAACCTGATGAATGAGTTGACTAAAATCAAGAATGTCATGAAAAAGGTCGTTGCAGATGCTCCTCATGAGGTTTTGTTGGTTCTGGATGGTTCAACGGGACAGAACGCATTCGAACAGGCGAAACAGTTTACTGCCGCAACAGAAGTAAATGCTTTGGCTATTACCAAACTGGACGGTACCGCTAAAGGAGGCGTGGTCATCGGAATATCCGATCAATTCCATATCCCGGTACAATACATCGGATTAGGAGAAAGACTCGAAGACCTCCAGATTTTCCGTAAGAAACAATTTGTTGACTCATTATTCAGCGACAATGAGGAGAAATAAGGTTGACATCATCACGTTAGGCTGTTCTAAAAACCTGGTAGACTCGGAATTGCTGATGCGACAATTTGTTGCAAACGGTTATAATGTATCTCATGATCCGGAAAAACCTGAAGGCGAGATTGTTGTCATCAACACCTGCGGTTTCATCGGCGAAGCAAAAGAAGAATCCGTCAATATGATCCTTGAATTTGCCGAAGCCCGGAAACAGAATAAAATACGAAAATTATTCGTTATGGGCTGTCTTTCCGAGAGATACCTCGAAGAATTACAAACCGAAATACCCGAAGTAGATAAGTTTTACGGGAAATTCAACTGGAAATTACTGATCTCCGACTTGGGAAAATCTTACCACAACGAACTCTCTTCCGACCGGATCATTACGACGCCAACCCACTATGCTTACCTGAAAATAGCAGAAGGCTGTAACAGAACCTGTTCGTACTGTTCCATCCCCATCATCACGGGGAAATATAAGTCCCGTTCAATCAAAGAGATCTGCGATGAAGTAAAAGGACTTGTAAATCAGGGAATCAAGGAATTTCAACTGATAGCTCAGGATCTGACTTACTACGGTCTGGATCTATACAAAAAATACAGCATTGCGGAATTAGTCCGGGAAATTTCCGATATCAGGGGAGTTGAATGGATCCGCTTACATTATGCTTATCCCAATCATTTCCCAACGGATCTGTTACCGGTGATGCGTGAACGGGTGAATGTTTGCAAATACCTGGATATCGCCTTGCAACACAGTAGCGATCACATGCTGCAAATGATGCGGAGAAACATTGATAAGGCTACGACAATTGATTTACTGCATAAAATCCGGGAAGAAGTTCCGGAAATCCATCTGAGAACAACCATGATGGTTGGCCATCCCGGAGAAACAGAAGAAGATTTTATTGATCTTCTGGATTTTGTAAAACAAATGCGCTTCGAACGTTTGGGCGGTTTTGTTTACTCCGACGAGGAAGGGACTTATTCTAACCGGAATTATTCCGACGATATAGAACCGGAAGAAAAATACAAACGTCTGGATGAATTGATGGCTGTGCAGGAAGGAATAGCAGCGGAAATCAATGAAACTAAAGTCGGCAAAACGCTCAAGGTGATCATCGACCGTGAAGAACCGGATTTTTATGCCGGACGAACGGAGTTCGATTCTCCGGAAGTGGATCCGGAAGTCCTGATCAATAAAGAAAATAAACTCAATATCAGTGATTTTTATCCGGTGACTATCACCGGAACTCAATATTTCGATCTGATTGGAAAAATAAATTTGACCTGATATGAATGCATCCGAATTTGTTGGCGAATTACGCAAAAAAGTAGACCTGTCAAAGGCGGAAATCTCACGCCTGGTTGACGAAACTGTAACTGTAATTACGGAACAACTACAACAAGGTAACACGATCACAATCCAGAATCTGGGTTCTCTGGAAGTCAAAAAGAGAGCCGAACGTATCTCCGTCAATCCGGTTTCAGGAAAAAAATTACTGATCCCGCCTAAATTGGTGGTCGGATACAAAGCCTCCCCCACTCTTAAAGAAAAAATGAAAGAAAATCCACAGCCATGAATGAAAAACTGAATTTCTACGATCTTGTTGGCCTCCTCTCCGAAAAGGCAGGAATCACAAAAAAGGATGCGGAAAACTTCCTCCGGGAATTTTTCGACCTTATTACGGATACGCTCCTGGAAGATAAACCGGTTAAAATCAAAAATCTGGGAACATTCAAAATTGTGAATGTAGATGATCGGGAAAGCGTGGATGTCAGAAACGGGGAACGGATGGTTATTCCCTCACATTCGAAGGTTAATTTTATTCCCGACGCTACCTTGAGTAAGGTCATCAATGAACCGTTTGCCATGTTTGAACCGGTGGAAGTGGAAGAAGTGGAAGAAGTGGAAGAAGTGGAAGATGAAGCGGTGGAATCCGGAGAAGAATCGGTGGAGGCAGGGGTAGAAGCGGTAGATGAAATTCCGGAAAATACGGATGAAACGATTATCCCTGCAAGGAAAAAGAAAAAGGACAGAAGACGCCGGGGAATAAGAGGAATCAATCTCGCCATAGCGGCTACAACTGTTCTTATCTTTGCAATATTATTCATCATCCTGAAAAATGAAGACTTATTACAGTACCATTATTTTGTCTCCAAAATGCGACCAAACGAAGAAAAAACAGGTATTTTGAAGCAAAATAGCGATATTAAAGACGTCGATACTGTAACCATAAATCCGACAGACGTCGTCATTGACGATTCGATCCCCGGAATTAATGATTCAACATCCGGAATTGATGATTCAACATCCGGAATTGATGATTCGATTTCCGGAGGTATTAAGAAGCGAAAAATAGTTGAAGGAGAACGGTTGACCCTGATCGCGCTGAAAGAATACGGCAGTAAAGATTTCTGGGTCTATCTGTACGAAGAAAATAAAGCAATTATTAAAAATCCGGAGAACATTAAGGTCGGAATGGAAATAATTATTCCTCTGGCAAGCAAATACGGTATTGATAAAGATGATCCTGAATCCATAAAAAGGGCGATAGAATTGCAAAAAAGTTCAAAATAGTCTATATTTTTAGTTTTAACAATAAGGATTAATCATTTTTAACGCTATACCTCTTTCAACAGAAATTTAACATTTCTATTTTTGCAACGTTTCTTTTAGATAAATAGTAATACAAAATAAATAATTTATGAGCCAAACAGTTGATATTCGTGAATTAAACGAAAGAATTGAAAGTAAAAGCGCATTTGTGAATATGATCACCATGGGAATGGACCAGGTGATCGTAGGTCAGAAACACCTGGTGGAATCGTTGTTGATTGGTTTATTGTCCGACGGACACATCCTTCTCGAAGGGGTTCCCGGTCTGGCTAAAACTTTGGCGATCAAGACTCTTGGTTCTTTGATCGATGCTAAATACAGTCGTATCCAGTTTACTCCCGACCTGTTGCCTGCCGACGTGGTCGGAACAATGATCTACAGCCAGAAAACAGAAGAATTTCATGTAAAACACGGCCCCATTTTTGCAAACTTCATTTTAGCAGACGAAATTAACCGTGCTCCGGCTAAGGTACAGAGCGCCTTGCTCGAAGCTATGCAGGAACGTCAGGTAACAATCGGTGACCAAACTTACAAATTGCCGGAGCCTTTCCTCGTCATGGCAACTCAAAACCCTATCGAGCAGGAAGGTACTTACCCGTTACCGGAAGCCCAAGTCGACCGTTTCATGCTGAAAGTGATCATCAATTATCCTAAAAAAGACGAAGAAAAATTAATCATCCGTCAAAACATCAGTGGAGAAAATAAGCCGATAAAAGCGGTTTTGAAGAAAGATGAAATTCTTGATGCCCGTAAAATCGTTCGCGAAGTTTACCTGGATGAGAAAATCGAAAAATACATCGTGGATATTGTTTTTGCCACCCGTTTTCCTCAGGAACACGGTTTGACGGAACTGAGAGAAATGATCAATTTCGGAGCCTCTCCACGCGCATCTATCAATCTGGCGCTGGCGGCAAGAGCTTATGCATTCATCAAACGCAGGGGTTATGTAATTCCCGAAGATATCCGCGCCGTATGCCACGATGTGATGCGTCACCGGATCGGATTAAGCTATGAAGCTGAAGCAAATAACCTGACTTCGGAAGAAATTATCAGCGAAATATTAAACAAAGTTGAAGTACCCTAAATAAATTAAGAATTTATTATTTGTGGAAACAAGCGAACTTTTAAAAAAGGTACGGCAGATAGAAATCAAGACACGCGGATTGTCTCGGAACATTTTCGCCGGTCAGTACCATTCGGCTTTCAAAGGAAGAGGTATGGCTTTTTCAGAAGTGCGGGAATATCAATTCGGAGACGATATCCGTGACATCGACTGGAATGTGACGGCGCGATATACCAGGCCATACATCAAAGTTTTTGAAGAAGAACGGGAATTGACGGTCATGCTCCTGATTGATGTCTCCGGAAGCCGGGATTTTGGCACCTGCGAGTTAATGAAAAAAGATATGATCACGGAAATTGCCGCAACACTGGCATTTTCTGCAATCCAGAACAATGACAAGATCGGCGTTATCTTTTTTTCAGATAAAATTGAGAAATTCATTCCCCCGCAAAAAGGGAAAAAACACATCCTGTATATTATCCGTGAATTGATCAATTTTCAACCGACAGAAACCCGGACGGATATTAACCAGGTGTTGAAATACCTGACGAATGTACTGAAAAAACGTTGTACGGCATTTATGATCTCCGATTATATCGACGACAAAAATTATCAACATGCACTGACTATTGCCAATAAAAAACACGATATGGTGGCCATCCAGGTGTATGATAAACGTGAAACGGAAATGCCTTCCGTCGGATTAATGAAGATCAAAGATGCGGAAACACGACAGGAAAAATGGGTGGATACTTCTTCGCGTAAACTCAGGAATGTATACAAGAACTGGTGGGAAAAACGTCAGACCGACATGAACAATTCTTTCAAGAGAAGTCGTGTCGACTCTGTATCGATCTGCATAGATGAAGATTATGTAAAATCATTGATTGCTCTTTTTAATAAACGCAGTTAATAAAATGAGATATATAAAACTGAAAAACAGACTTGTTCTGATCGTACTTAACTTATTTTGTGCCGGATTACTTCAGGCGCAACAAGCGGTTGTCAAGGCTACGATCGACTCGACCTCGATCCTTATCGGAGAACAAACCATGATTCGCCTGGAAGTTGCCGGAAATAAAAATAAATCCGTACAACTACCGGTCTATTCTGCATCCGATACAATTATAACCGGTATTGAAGTACTTGAGATGTCTAAGCCTGACACTACAGATTTGGGAAATGAAAGGATAAGAATCAATCAGAATTATCTGGTGACCTCTTTTGATTCGGCTTTATACCTGATTCCTCCTTTTAAAATCATCAGTGGAGACGACACCACGTATTCAAATACCCTGGGATTGAAAGTGACTTCCATGGAGGTCGATACGGTGACAGCGGCGTTTATTCCTATTAAAGACGTGATCAATCCTAAATTTATCCTGACGGATTTTCTGCCCGACTACTGGTATTTTTGGCTATCCGGATTGCTTGTCGTCGCTGCCGCCGCTTTTATCCTGTACCGGATCTATTCGGAAAAATCGTTTATCCTGTTCCCAAAAGAAGAACCTCAATTGCCTCCTCATGTGAAAGCTATTAACGGCCTCGATGCCATTAAAGCAGAGAAACTCTGGCAACAGGGACGAATCAAGGAATATCATTCTGCGATCACGGATATACTCAGGACATACATCGAAGAACGGTTCAGTACTCCTGCCATGGAGATGACTTCAGGAGAAATTCTTGCAAAGATCCGGCGTATCAGCGAAACAGATTCCGTGTACGAAAATCTGAAACAAATCCTTCAATTGGCTGATTTTGTGAAATTTGCAAAATACCAGCCGCTTCCAGATGAGAATGAACTGAGTATAATAAATTCCTATTTGTTTGTAAATCAGACGAAAATAGAGGAAAAACCGATCATTACAGAGGGAAACGAAGAGAATGAAAAAAATGAAGAGAATGAAAAAAATGAAGAGAATGAAGAAATAAAGAACAAATTATGATATTTGCCAATCCATATTATTTTTTATTGTTGCTTTTACTGATCCCGATGGTGGGATGGTATATCTGGAAACAGAGTAAGTCCCAGGCCGGTATGCAGATATCATCTTCACAGGGATTTGACAAGGCGCCGGTAAGTTATAAGGTCTATCTGAGACACTTACCTTTCGTATTCAGAATAATAGCTTTTTCTTTACTGGTGGTCGCCCTTGCAAGGCCGCAATCGACCAACAGCTGGGAAAATTCGACAACCGAAGGAATCGACATTATGATGTCTCTCGATATTTCCTCTTCTATGTTGGCTTTGGACTTGAGACCCGACCGTCTGCAGGCCGCGAAAGAGGTTGCAGCTACATTCATCGCAGGACGCCCTACCGATAACATCGGGCTGGTTGTTTTTGCAGAAGAAAGTTTCACCCAATGTCCGTTGACTACCGACCATGCCGTCTTACTCAATTTGTTAAAAGATGTCGAATGTGGTATAATTCAAGACGGAACTGCTATCGGACACGGTTTGGCAACTGCTGTGAGTCGTTTGAAAGACAGTCAGGCTAAATCAAAAGTCATCATCCTGCTTACCGACGGAACCAATAACCGTGGAGAAATTGCTCCGGTAACCGCCGCCGAAATTGCCAAATCATTCGGCATACGGGTGTATACCGTTGCAGTAGGGACGAAGGGAGAAGCGCTCTATCCCGATCCGTATCGCCCGGGAAGATTCATTACCCAACAGGTGGAAATCGACGAAAACACATTGACCCAGATTGCTCAAATAACAGGAGGGCAATATTTTAGAGCGACAGACAATAAAACTCTGAAAGGCATCTATACGGAAATAGACCAATTGGAAAAAACAAAGATAAGTGTGCAAACCTACAACAAGAAAACTGAAGAATTTGCAATTTTTGCAATGGCTTCCCTCTTGTTCTTGTTGCTGGAATTGTTACTGAGATATACATTGCTAAGAAATATACCTTAAAGTTATACGTTGTACGTTATACGTTTTACGTTGGGCTAACGCACGACAAAACGTAAAACGTATAACGTAAAACGTAAAACGTAAAAAAATATGTTTAGATTCGAACACCCTGAATATTTGTATTTATTGCTCCTGGCGCCGGCGCTTTTATTTTTGTTTATTTTTTCAATGATACAAAAGAAAAAAGCACTGAAACGTTTCGGATACATGCCAACCCTACGCCGGTTGATGCCTGATGTGTCACTGAAAAAACAATATTATAAGTTTTGGGCGCTGTTGACCGGTGTAGTCCTGCTCGTGTTTATCATAGCCAGGCCTCAATTTGGTTCCAAACTGGAAACGGTAAAGAAACAGGGAGTGGAAGTCATGGTTTGCCTTGACGTATCCAACTCAATGTTATCCAACGACATCACTCCTACCCGGCTGGATAAGTCCAAACAAGTCTTATCGAAACTGGTCGACAACCTGAAAGATGATAAAATCGGTCTGATCGTATTTGCCGGAGATGCTTTTATTCAGCTCCCCATCACATCGGATTATGCATCTGCAAAAATGTTCTTATCCTCTATCAATCCAAACATGGTGCCAACCCAGGGAACTGCTATTGGAGCGGCTATCAATCTGGCAATGAGGTCATTCACACCTTCGGAAACCAGTGAAAAAACAATTGTCCTGATTACCGACGGAGAAAATCATGAAGACGATGCTCTGGGCGCTACCAAAGCCGCTGCGGAGAAAAACATCAAAGTAAATGTATTGGGAGTCGGAGATCCTAAAGGATCGCCTATCCCCATCGGAGGAAATAATGCCTTCTTGAAAGATGCTCAGGGCAAGGTGGTGATCACACAACTCAACGAAGATATGTGTAAGGAAATCGCTCTTGCCGGAAACGGGATGTACACCCGGACGGACAATACAAACTCCGCCCTGAAAGCGATACAGAACGAAATCAACAAAATGAATAAATCCGACATAGAAAGCAAAGTATATTCGGATTACGACGAAAAATATCAGGTATTAGCCTGGATCGCCCTGTTTCTATTGGTTCTTGAATTTTTTATTATGGATCGTAAAAACAGGATTTTCAAAAAAATTAAACTATTTTCGTGATTGAATTGATATGAAGACTAAATTAATCATACTGCTCGTTTTATTCGGTTGTTCCACGTACTCTTTTGCTCAAAAAGCAGTGCGAAACAACTTACGTTCCGGTAACAAGGAATACCGTCAGGAAAAATATACGGAATCCGAAATTGCTTACCGTAAGGCATTGGAAGGCAACGTGAAATCTTCGGAAGCAGCATACAACCTGGGTAATTCGCTTTTTATGCAACAGAAATATCCTGAGGCGGAAGAACAATACCAGGCTGCTATTGAATACGAAACAGATAAAGTAAAAAAATCATGGTCATGGCATAATACGGGTAACATTTTCCTGCAACAAGCTGTTGAGAAAAAAGAAAACCCGGATCAGACTTATGATGAGAATTTGAAAAAAAGTATCGAAGCCTATAAAAATGCGTTGAGAAACAATCCCAAAGACGATGAAACCCGTTATAATCTTGCTTTGGCGCAAAAACTCCTGAAAGACAACGAAGGCAATGGCGGAGGAGGAGGAAACGATCAGCAACAGCAGGATCAGCAACAAGACCAAAAACAGGACCAGAAACAGGATCAGCAGGATCAGAAACAGGATCAACAGGATCAAAAACAAGATCAACAGCAACAACCCCAGATGAGTCAGGAAAATGCCCAACAGATCCTTGATGCAATGATGCAAAATGAAAAAAACACCCAGGAAAAGGTAAAAGAGCAACAAATGAAAGTTCAACAACGTAAACGAACTGAAAAAGAATGGTAAACGAAAATAATATAACGATGATGATGAGAAAACTTCTTTTCTTATTGATTTTATTCCTGACCGGAAGTTTCACGGCATCAGCGCAGGATGTGACGTTCAAAGCTTCGGCTCCGGCTACCGTCATAAACGGTCAACAATTCCGGTTGACTTATTCTACGAATAAACCGGGAAAAGACCTGAGAATAGCTGATCTTACCGGCTTTGATGTACTGTTTACTGCAAATCAGGAATCGCACAACAGTGTGCTTTCCAACGGACAGTACGTCACCATAGACACCTATTCCATGGTGTATACGCTAGTGGCCAACAAAGAAGGTACATTTACGATTCCTCCGGCAACGATCAAAGTAGGAAACAGTGAGTACAAATCCAATCCGGTAACAATCAAAGTTTTACCGAAAGACAAAGCCGATGATGCCGTCGCTCAACAAGCCCAGTCCGGTAGCGCCTCCGGAATTAATAATGAAAGCTTGTTTGTGAGAATGCATGTTACCAAAAGTTCCGTTTATGAAAACGAAGGCTTTCTGGTGACTTTCAAATTGTATTCATTGTATGATGTCCGGAGTTTTGAAAATATAAAATTCCCTGAATTTGAAGGTTTTTTGTCTCAGGATATAGAACTTTCCCAGGACAGATCATTGATTCCCGATAATTATAACGGAAGGAATTACTTGTCTTTTGTGCTTAAACAAGTCATATTGTATCCTCAACGCTCCGGAAATATTACAATCGGCTCCGGAAAGTATGATGTAATTGTTCAGATACGTAATCAACAACAAGTACGCAGTATCTTCGACGGATTTCTGGACAGTTACTCTCCTGTAAAAAAAGCGCTGACTTCCGCTCCGGTAACAATTAATGTAAAGCCGCTCCCGGCAGGGAAACCGGCGTCATTCAGCGGGGCGTTAGGTGATTATAACCTGAAATCGTCCATCAGTTCCAACAATGTGAAAGCAAATGAAGCGATAACCGTTAAAGTGAATATTTCAGGAAACGGGAACATAAAATTGATCCGTCATCCCGAAATCGCATTTCCGAATGACTTCGATACTTTCGACCCTAAAGTGGATGTGCCGACAAAAGTAACAACCGCAGGAGTAAGCGGAAATAAAATCATCGAATATACGGCGATTCCCCGTTATGCAGGAGATTTCATCATTCCAAAGGCTGAGTTCTCTTATTTCGACATTAAATCCGGGACTTATAAAACATTGTACACCGAAGAATTTAAGTTACACGTGGAACCGGGAGCCGGAGGTGCATCCTCAAATAATCCTGCTATATTCAATGCGACAAATAAAGAAGACCTGAAACTTGTAGGACAGGATATCCGGTATATCAAAACCAACGAAGTGTATTACAGTCCCAAAGGAAATGCTTTCTACGGGAGCCTGACATTCTGGTTAAGCTATATCATTCCGACACTCCTGTTTATTATTTTCTTTATTATTTACAGGAAACAAGCGGCCGAAAATTCCAATATCGCGCTGGTACGAACCAAAAAAGCCAACAAAGTGGCGTCCAAACGTCTGAAACTGGCAGGTAAATTACTGAAAGAAAACAGGAAAGAAGAATTTTATGACGAAGTTCTGAAAGCTGTTTGGGGATACCTGAGCGATAAATTGAATATTCCTGTGGCGTCGCTTACAAAAGATAATGTTGAAGTCGAATTGGGTAAATATGGTATAGATGAAAGCCTGATCACCCGGTTTATGGACATACTGAATACCTGCGAATTTGCACGGTACGCTCCGGCGCAAGATGCATCCGGAATGGATCAATTGTACGAAGAAACGGTACAAACTATCGATAAAATGGAAAATACAATTAAGAAGTGAGGATCAGACGTATGAAAAAAATATTGGTATTATTGGCGATTTTAACGATTGGGTTTTCTTCTAAAGCACAGAGCTTGGAAGAAGCCACCGCTGCTTATTCCAAAGGTGAATTCGGCAAAGCTGCGGAAATATATGAAAATCTCCTGAAAACAAACGGAGAATCAGCCGAACTTTATTATAATATCGGAAATTGCTATTATCGACTAAATAAAACGGCTTCAGCTATTTTGAATTACGAACGTGCACTATTGATCCATCCGGGAGATAAAGATACCCGGATGAACCTCGACATTGTCAAATTAAAAGCGATTGACCGGATTGAACCTGTGGATGAGTTTTTCCTGACTGAATGGGTAGAAAATGTTCAAAATATGTTTAGCGCCAATGCATGGAGTTATTCAGGCGTTACCTGCTTCTTACTTTTGATAGGATGCCTGGTCGGGTTTTTCTTTTCCCGGAAAATTATCCTGAAAAAATGTGGATTTTATGTGGGAATAGGAATGATCGTTTTATGTATTTCCTGCAATATTTTCGCATACAATCAAAAGAAAAAGTTGACGAACAGGAATGCGGCCGTTGTATTTGCTCCGACCGTGACGATCAAAAGTACGCCGGACAACAGTGGGGCGGATTTGTTCATTCTTCATGAAGGCGCTAAAGTGATCATCAAAAGCAAACTGGGAAATTGGAACGAAATTGAAACTGCCGACGGTAATATCGGATGGATCAAGATTGAATACATAGAAGTCATTTAATTAAATTATAAATATATCATGAAAACGAATGTATTGATTTTGTCCGGAGTGTTGCTAAGTATTGCAAGCTCAGGGTTTGCACAGGAACAGAGTAAATATCCGGAACCCATGCCGATGAAACCCCAAATGTCGGAATACTGGACTCCACAACCACCGGTTATTACACCCGGAACGACAACAGCCAACGCTGTGATGTCTCCCCCATCGGATGCTATTGTACTTTTTGACGGGAAAGATCTTTCGGAATGGCAAAACACAAAAGGAGAAGCTGCCGGATGGACTGTCCATGATGGCGTTGTGACTGTTAACAAAAAAGCAGGCGATATTCTGACAAAACAATCTTTCGAGGATTTTCAGCTACATATTGAATGGCAGATCCCTGAAAACATCGCAGGAAGTAACCAGGGGCGTGGTAACAGCGGTATTTTTCTGCAAGATAAATACGAGATCCAGATATTGGATTGCTATAACAACGAAACTTATGTCAACGGACAAACAGGGAGTATTTACAAGCAAACTCCTCCTACGGTAAATCCGATGCGTAAACCGGGGGAATGGAATGTGTATGACATCATTTATAAAGCTCCGACTTTTACTAAGGACGGTCAATTCCGCACACATCCTACGGTGACGGTGATCTTAAATGGCGTTGTGGTTCAAAACAATACAACTATCATTGGCACTACCCAGTACATAGGATTCCCTAAAATAATTCCTCATGGAGAAGGTCCGCTTCGTTTACAATCGCACGGAGATCCAAGCGAACCGATCAGTTTCAGAAACATCTGGTTGAGAGAGTTATAAAGTTAAGAGAGCTATAAATAGAATACAAGGTTAAATTTCCAATCTGCTTGCCACATACGAACGGATATATTCCGTCGTTTTTTCTATGCCCAGCAGTGACGTATTAATACACAGGTGATAAGAGGCTGCAACTCCCCACTCTTTCCCTGTGTAGTAATTGTAGTAGTTTGTGCGCTGTTTATCTACGCGTTCCACCATACTTCTGGCCTTGTCGGGAGATATTTTCTCGTACTCAACGATCCGTTCTATCCGGTCGCCCGGATCAGCGCAAACAAAGATATTGACACAGCGGGGATGATTTCTTAAAATATAATCGGCACAGCGACCAACAAATACACAAGAATTTTTTTCTGCCAATTCCCGTATCACATCACTCTGAATTTTGAATAGAGTCTCATTCTGCAAGTAATTATCCGTATATCCTTCGCCACCTACACCGGAAACCAATCCTAAAAGGGTTCCAAAAAACCCGAATTTTGTTTTTTCGTCCGCTTTTTCAAAAAATTCTTTTCCCAAACCGCTTTCTTTTGCCGTAATTCCGATCAATTCTTTATCATAAAACGAAATACCCAATGATTCAGCGAGTTTTTTACCAATGATACGCCCTCCGCTACCCAGTTGACGACCAATGTTTATGACATATTTTTCATTCATACTATTGAGATTTAGCACTTTCGTATTTTACAGACTATCTTAAACTCCCGATGCTTTCAATTTTTTAATCTGATTTGTCAACAATACCAAAGAGATAATTATCGCTAAAAAATCAGCAAACGGCATACTTAACCAAACTCCGTTGATTCCCCAGAAATCAGGGAGTATCAACAAAAATGGAATTAAAAACAAGACCTGCCGTGTAACCGACAGGAAAATAGCTTTACCCGGTTTTCCAATACTTTGGAAAAATGTAGAAGTGACCATTTGAAAACCAACCAACGGATAAAACATAAACACAAACCGCAAGCCGGTTACCGCCAGATCCGTCAATTTTTCATCCGCAGTAAAGACGGATGCTACCGCATGCGGAAGAAATTCAATGATCAGGAATCCTACGGTCATGATGACCGTTGCAATAATAATTGCTTTCTTCAAGACTTCCATCACACGGGAAGGTAAATTTGCGCCATAATTATACCCTGCGATCGGCTGCATCCCCTGATTCAATCCCATCACGATCATAACGAACAAAAACGCAACCCGGTTTACAATTCCATACGCACCGACAGCCAAGTCTCCTCCATTCCGGATCAAACCCTGATTAATCAGGACAACAATCACACAAGAAGCAGCATTCATCAAAAAAGGAGCCATCCCAATTGATAAAGAATCTTTCACAATGTTTTTTCTCAGACGATAAATTCCTTTTTTCAGATGAATAAAACCATTCTTATCACTAAATATATGGATCTGCCAAATCAATACGATAACCTGTGAAATCACTGTTGCAAATGCACTCCCGCGAATTCCCCATCCAAATCCGAAAATAAACAAAGGATTGAGCACGATATTGATCATCACAGTAAAAATCGTTGCGTACATCGCTTTTTTAGGATGACCGGAGGAACGCAACATTGCATTCAAACCAAAATACATATGGGTAACCACATTACCACAAAGCAGAATCTGCATGAAATCGTAGGCATAGGGTAATGTATGTTCGCTGGCTCCGAAAAAATAAAGTATCGGTTTCAGGAAAATAAAAACAACGACCGAATAGGCCAAACCAAATATCAGGTTCAGAACAAATACATTGCCTAATATATTATTTGCCGTTTCATAGTCTTTCTGACCCAAACGCACGGACAGCAGGGTCGAAGCTCCAACTCCGACTAAAGATCCGAAAGCCGCCGCCAGATTCATAAGAGGAAAGGTGATAGCCAAGCCCGACAAAGCGATGGCCCCTACCCCATGACCGATAAAGATACTATCGGTTATATTATACAAAGATGCCGCCGTCATTGCAATAATTGCCGGAATGGCATATTGCATAAGTAACTTGCCTATTTTTTCAGTTCCTAATGCTATTGGAGCTCCTTCTTTAGCCACGATATCCCAAGTTTTAATGTACAAAGTTAGCATAAAATCTTCAGATTTCACACAAACGAATAAAAATTGGCGGGACTAACGGCACACCAAAAAAAACCGGTAACCTTTTTTCGGTTACCGGTTTTGGGCGGCATGAATCAAATATCTATCCGTTCGAACGATGTTCTGATCAAAGCATCTTTGAATCTTACACCGGGAGTAAATATCACTCTCACATGCTTGATCATGCTGTTGTGAAAATCAGCCGGGTCGTCTACACCTTCGCTTCCGAAAGAAAGACGGAAACTTCCGAATGGTTCCAGGTTCAGGCTTTTGCCCATCAGCAAGTATTCCGGTATTTCGTCCAACAGGTTCTTGATTACACTGGAAACATCGCCTTCCGTTAAGGAAGCGCGGCCGGCTATTCGACGGGCTAAATGAGACTCCTGTATCCTCCCATCACTGAAAGGTATTGCATACCATTTTCTGGGAGCGGCTAAATTCAATGGATTTATTCTTTCTACTAAACGATATCTCATAATAATTTTGTTTATTTATTTGTTTATCTAAAATTAATCACTCGATACGACTGTTGAAATGTCAGTCGCCATAAAAACCGGAGAAAAACCGGGCGGGCGGCCCCCGCAATCTGTTCGATGATAAGCCTTTTCGTGTAATCATTTGATTTTGTATAATAAATATCCTATCAATACAAGCGCTATTATTCCGAATATATACCGCCACCGGTAAGGATCTTTTGCAAGCTCATCTTTCAGGAGTGTAAGGTCTTCCTTTTCGGAATGAACCCGGATATGCCCGCTTGTCATTACACTATCGACGGATTGCATCTCGACCTTGGTCTGATTGAGATTCTTTTTCTGCGCTTGAGCAGACTGCGAGAGAAAAATTTCTTCCAGAACAGGGGAACGTTTACTCTCCGGGCTTTCAGGAAGCGAAGTGTCGTACCGTACCCATCTCGCTTCCCTGTTTTCCAAAATGTCTTCCTCAGAAAGAGTGTTCTGCCGAAGCAAAACATTTATAGCCGAATTTTCCACCGACAAATTACCGGAATCAGATTGCACTACCTGCTGTGTCTTAACATCCACTGTTTTTTGCATCGGAGCAGAACGACAGGCAGCGAACGACAAGAACAGGAGTATAGTAGGCGCCCATCGAAAATCGGCCAGGCGGTTCAGCCACCCTTTCATAAAGCGTTTGTTTGCAGGCCGTTTCAGGCAAATCTGTTCGATATAAGCGATCCGTTCCTGTTTGATCTCTTCAAAAAGAAAACCGGGATCCGG
>JAIRZF010000322.1 GCA_031267385.1 Dysgonamonadaceae bacterium
ATTATTAATCATTTCAATATTCTCTTTTGCACAAAAATCTTATATAAATACAATTTATTTAAATGACCAAGATACAATCTTGTTTTCAAATTGTGTCTGGTCTGGTTATGCTGATTATAATATGGGGATTGTAATGAAAAATAATAATTTTATTTGTAGTCAGGATTATGGTAATTGTTTAAGTGATTATTGTTTCCAAATAGCATTAATTGGAGAAATATCTGCTGAAAAATTTAGAGAGAATCTGATAGAACTTGTTGAAAATGAAGATACCTATTGGCTTGAAAATGAGAATTATAATTGGGCAAAAAAAGTCGCAATACTTCCAAACCGCACTTATCTTGTTCGTTGTGTCCCCAACTGTGGGGTAAATTATAGTATTATTCGTGTTCAAGAATGCAAGAAGGATAACAATGGACAAATCATTAGATGTTTACTTACAATTGATTATCATGTATGTGAAGGCGGGTGTCATTAGTAACAAGGTTAAAAAAATGGGAAATGGCGAACGGCTAACAAGCGGTTTGGCGCAAGGCGGGGCGTGCGCCCGCAGAAAGTCCTGTCGGACTTTCAAGCGTTCGCTCCCGCGCGAACTTTTGTGAAACCCCGCCCTGTTGCCAAGCCGCCGACCGTTATACGTTTTTACGTTTTACGTTATACGTTATACGTTTTTTGGCATGATTTTTTCGTTAAATTTAATTAAAATATTTGCGCATCTGGGGGCGCTTTGGTTTTTGTAATATTCACAAACACATAACATATATACTATTACTTAATATATACTATTACTTAGCTTGAAAGAAAGCCTGGAGGCGTATGAGACGCTCTCCGGGTTTTCGTTTTTAAAAATAATCTTAACTTTGTAAACTCAACGATAAGATCTCATGAAACGAGCATGCAAAACTTGTGAGCATGAACAATGACGCATGTTCCATATGACCTTAAAAAAACAAATGATGTACGTATGAAAACAATAGCTTATTCGGCATTTATTTTATTACTGGTTCTGGCAATAGTAATGGGGTTAGCCACTTGGATGGAACACCTCAGGGGAACGGAATATGTTTTAACTCATTTTTATAAAACAAGCTGGTTTAATCTGCTTTGGGCATGGCTGTCCGTTTCCGGAGGATACTATATTGTAAAAGCCCGGCTGTATAAAAAGGGGTCTGTATTGATATTGCACCTTTCTTTATTGATCATCCTTACAGGCGCTACAATTACACGTTTTAATGGAAAAACCGGAATCGTTCATCTCCGGGAGGGTATGGAAATCGGAATGTTCACCTGTGAAGAATTGAATCATCCGCTTCAGCTCCCCTTTACAATGAAATTGAAAAAATTTACGGTTCAGTATTATCCAGGCACATCTTCTCCCTCTAATTATGTGAGTTCTGTTGAAATAAAAGATAAAAAGTCGGGGGAGAGTTTTGAGGAAACAATTTCCATGAACAATATATTGAAATATGAGGGTTATCGTTTTTATCAAGCCTCTTTTGATGATGATATGAATGGATCTGTTTTGAGTGTAAATCATGATTCTACCGGTATTGGAGTTACTTATGCCGGCTATTATCTTTTATTTTTTTCTATGTTATGGGTGTTATTCGACAGGAAAGGACGTTTCTTTGAACTCTTGAAGAAAAATTTCAATTCAAAAATTTCCCGGTCGCTCGTCTTATTTTTCCTTTTGTTCCTGCCCGGATTGCTTCATGCTTCTCAGAATCGGAATTTTAATGATATGACAATTGAAAAGGATCAAGCCGCCCTGTTTTCCGGGTTGTGGGTCGAATATCATGGCCGGATTTGTCCGTTGCAGACCCTGGCCATTGATTATACTACTAAATTGGCGGGAAAAGCAAGTTATGAAGGCTTGTCACCCATGCAGTTTTTACTGGCTTGGGTATTCTTTCCTGAAGAATGGCAGCGTATCCCTTTGTTTGAGGTGAAACATCCGGAATTAAAAAAACTCATCAATGCATCCGGGAATGCCTGTGTAGATGATTTTATGGATTCTTTCGGAGAATATAAACTGATGTTGTATTGGAAAGAGATGCGTGCTTCAAATCAGACGGCCATTCTGAAAGAGGCTTCGAAACTGAATGAAAAGATTCAGTTGATCTCCATGTTGCGAAGTGGAAGTTTACTTAAGGTTTTCCCATTTGAGACTGAAGAAAAGAAAATTCAGTGGTTTGCTCCCGGGGAAACGCTCCCCCGCCACGCGGATGAGATGGAACAAGCGCTTGTCGATCACTTTTTCCCGGCATATAAAGATGAATACCGGGAAAATGAGAAAGCTGCCATTGAACTTTTTAAGCTGTTGGAAAATTATCAACAAAAAATAGCGGGAAATACGCTCCCCTCAAAAACTCATCTCAAAGCAGAGTTGCTCTATAATAAGGTGTCTATTTTCTCCCTGTTGTTCAAAATAGCATTGACCATCGGATGTGCAGGAATGTTTTTCTTTATTTCTTACGTTATTAAAAATAAGGATTCCCGGAAGATACATGCGGTTTTTTACAGTCTGTTGGTTTTGGTTTTTGTTACATTAACCGCCGGAATGATTTTGAGGGGAGCTATTGCCGGGCGTTTGCCGATGAGTAACGGGTACGAAACCATGTTAGTCATTGCCTGGACTGCTCTTTTTGTGGGACTTCTGTTCCGCCGTTCATCGTTTCTGACGACTAATTTCAGTTTGCTGTTGTCCGGATTTACACTTCTCGTTGCCCATATAGGATCTATGAATCCTTATATCACTCCATTAGTCCCGGTTTTGCAATCGCCACTGTTAAGTATCCACGTTTCGCTTATTATGATCTCCTATGGCTTGTGTGGCTTTATGATATTGAATAGTTTGACTGCTTTTCTTCTCATGCTGTTTTCGGGGAAAAAAACGGAGACTGCTCAGACTGTTGTTAATCTGAAAGAAATGAGTGAATTGTTCATGTATCCGGCTACATTCCTGCTTGGCGCCGGCATCTTTGTCGGGGCTGTTTGGGCAAATGTTTCCTGGGGGCGATACTGGGGATGGGATCCGAAAGAAGTCTGGGCGTTGATCACGTTTATATTGATGAGTTTTACGTTTCATGGGAACACTATTTCATGGTTTAAAAGGCCGGTCTTTTATCATATTTTTGTGGTGATAATTTTCCTCTCGGTTTTAATGACATACTTCGGAGTGAATTATGTACTTGGAGGGAAACACAGTTATGCCGGATAAATTTTTCCGGGTAGGACTTTCCATATGATTCTAGCAGGAAAGAGCCAGCGTAAGGACACTGATTTGCACATTCTTGCATCCTTTATTGATGACTTCAATGGCTGCTTCGATTGTAGCTCCTGTGGTGAAAACATCATCAATCAATAAGAGATGCCGGTTTTCAAAGTTATTGTTTCCCTCGACGGCAAAAATATTCTTAGTGTTCAGCCAGCGTTCGAAGCTTCCTTTTTTTGTTTGTGTGGGATTGGCAATTGAACGACGTAAATTATCGGTATCAATGGGGATGTCTGTTATCCCGGAAATACCCTGAGCAATGACCTCTGCCTGATTGAACCCTCTTTTGCGAAGTTTTTTCTTATGAAGAGGTATCGGAACCAACAGGTCGATGTCATTGAAAAAGCCTGAATTTTTAAGATCAGAGGCTAAATATGCTCCCAGCCATGATCCGAAACGGCGATTGCCTTTGTATTTTATTTCTGCAATAATCGACTGACTTATACCTCCTTTGCTGTAAAAAAGATAAGCAGTCACACTCTTAAAAATAACTTTCCCGATCAAATTTTTAGAAGCGGCATTATCCGGAAATAAATGATGATTGGTTTTCGGAAGCTTGTGCAGGCAGTGCAGGCATAAGAACTCTTCCCCTTCAACCAGGATGTTTTTACAAACGATGCATTGTTTCGGATAAAATAATGATAAAAGATTGTCAAGTAAGGATTTGATATTCATTTTAGTTTTGATTTAAGAAAAATTTTCCATGACCTTTTCAATTTCTTCGGGAGAGAAGCCTCTCCCTGCTGCAAATCGCATTAATTTTTGCCGTATTTCAAATTCATCATTCCCTTTCACGCTTTTCTGCTTTGTTTGTAACAATTGTAACAAACGTTCGTCATTTTCATCCGGAATAATGTTGCCCAGGGCTTCCCGGATTATATTTTCCGGGATATGTTTCTTTTTTAATTCAAAACGTATTTTATAAACGCCCCATTTGTTGTACTTGCTCTTGTCATTGACAAAAGCGCGACAAAAGCGCGTTTCTTCCAAAAATTTTTCTTCCTGCAAGCGTTTTAGAATATCGTTTTGATCCGTATCCGAAACCTCCCATTGAATCAATTTCTTTTTCACATCGGAGATGCACCGTTCGGCCCGGCTACAATATGCAGCCAGCAAGTGTAATGCTTCTCCTGAACTCTTGATGCTCATCTTTGATATTAATTACGGTTCAATTTTTGCCAGTACCATCCGATCCCGTCCCGAAAGGTCTTTCCTCATTTCAACATGTCTGTATCCTTTTCTTCGGAACATTTCGGCGGTTTCCTTACCATACAAAGCGCTTGTTTCAACATAAATCGCTCCATCTTTTTTCAAATGGATTATACCTGATTCCGCGATTTGTTCGTAGAACAGCAGCGGAGCATCATCCGGGACAAACAGCGCATCGTGTGGTTCATAGTCTAAAACATTGCGAGACATGTTTTTCTGCTCAAAAAAAGAAACATATGGCGGATTGCTGACTATAATATCCCATTTCAGGGAAAGGATGTCGGGAGAAAAGGGCTTTAGAATATCCTGACGCATGAATTGTACGTCTACTCCATTCATCAAAGCATTCTGTTTTGCCGTTTCCAGCGCTTTTTCCGAGAGGTCGATTGCATAAACCCAGGATTCCGGCATGTGTTTTGCAAGACTGATGGCAATGCAGCCGGATCCTGTTCCTATGTCCAGTATTTGCAGAGGAGACGACCCGTTTTGCCGGTGGTTTTGAATGATCCACCCGACCAGTTCTTCCGTTTCCGGACGGGGAATTAATACCGTCGGATTTACGATGAACGGCATCCCGTAGAATTCGGTTTCTCCCAGGATGTACTGTATAGGCGCATGATTTTGTAATTTCAGAAGGATATCTTCTATTTGCCGACGTTCATTTGAAGAGATTTTCTTATCTTTGCAGAGTGAAATCTCATGAAACTTCATTTTGAAGACAGATTCAATGATCCGTTGAGACAAAGACCTGATCTCATTTTTTTCATAAATGGGATTCAGTTTATTGTAAATGTATTCAGACAGATGTTGCATGAAAAACGTTTTCCTGCAAAGGTAATAAAGAATTCTAAAAATTGAAATTTCAATTATAAATTAAAGAAATTGTTTTCTCACGAACAATACATGCAAAGGTGCCTGCAGTTGGCCGGTTATGGTAAAGGGTCTGTCGCACCTAACCCCATGGTAGGCTCTGTGATTGTGTACGGTGACCGGATCGTAGGAGAAGGTTTTCACCGGAAATACGGAGAAGCTCATGCCGAAGTTAACGCTATCGGTTCGGTTGAAAATCAATCTCTTCTGAAAGACTCGACCCTGTATGTTAACCTGGAACCCTGTTCTCATTACGGCAAAACGCCTCCCTGTTCGGAATTGATCATTAAAAAACAAATACCCAGAGTCGTTGTAGGTCATCAGGATCCATATCCGGAAGTATCCGGACGGGGGATACGGATGTTGCGTGATGCCGGTGTTGAAGTGATCACGGGAGTGTTGCCGGAAGCCTGTGAGTCCCTGAACAGACCATTTCTGACATTTATCAGGAAAAAGAGGCCTTATATCATATTAAAATGGGCGGAATCGGACGATGGGTATATTGATTATATCCGTACTCCGGGCGATGGGAATCATGCCGTCGGATTTTCGAATTTTTTCACGCAATCCGCCGTACATAAAATGCGTGCGGAAGAATCGGCTGTCCTGGTTGGAACCAACACGGTTTTATTGGACAATCCGAGGTTAAATGTGCGTTTCTGGTCAGGGCGCGATCCTTTGCGGATAACGATAGACGAGACGTTGAAAATACCGGAATCAGTCGCCTTTTTTGACGGTTCCGTTCCTACTTTGGTGTTTACCGCTCATTCAGCCGGGGGGAAAGATGAAAAATATTGCAAAATTGATTTTTCTCAACCGGTATTGCCCCGGATCATGGATGAATTATACCGTCGGAAAGTACAATCTCTGATTGTCGAAGGAGGATCAAAACTATTGCAAAGCTTTATTTCAGAAGGATTATGGGATGAAGCCCAGGTTGAAACCGCCGGTTTTTCACTGAATTCGGGAGTGAAGTCTCCCGCCCTTTGTGGAAAATTATCAGATATCCGAAAATGTGAAAATTCAATAATTTCTACGTATAAGAATGATTTTATACCCTAAAAATCCATAAATATTGATGAACATAGCTGATAAAGTAAAAAATGTTTCTACTTTTGCAAACCAAATATATTGTTTATAAATAACGTTGTTTGAATGAATTTAAGAACAGGCTTTTATATTTTTTGTTCCGTGATCATGATTTTCGTCATGGTTTCCTGTCTGGATGGTGATGAAACGGAAACTATTATCCCGATCGATGCGCAAATCTCGTCTTTTTATGTCAGCCACGATTCCATCACCGCATTGGATAGTGTGGTGTTTTCGATAGACCATTTTAAAGGTCTTATATACAACCATGATTCTTTGCGTTATGGTGTAGCTGTCAACGAAAAAGTGATTGCAGGCTTCGCAACTTCGGCCTATGCTGTTGTCGACATTACCCACGCTGAAGATGGAGACAGTACAATTATTTCGTCCGGGGACTCTTTAGACCTGAGAACGCCTGCAAAATTACGGGTTTATGCTTATTCCGGAGTAACGAAAACATACGAAGTAAGACTGAATATACACCAGGTGGATCCGGACTCGATCCGGTATTGGCAGATTGCAAATGATGAATCCATTCTAAATGCGGATGAAGTGAAAGTGGTGTATTTCTCTCAAAAATTTTATGCTTTCACTAAAAATAACGGTTCACCGGAACCTGTAAAAGTCTTCAGTTCCACAGACGCCGTAAACTGGCTGCAGGAAGCATCTTCCGGTTTGTCGGCCGATATTAATGTAAACGAAATCCGGAACTCGGGTCAGGGTTTGTATGCCGTTACAACAGACGGACGTTTGTATCGTTCGGTCGATGCTACGACTTGGCAGGCCGTGACGACTCCGTATCCGGTAGAAGCATTTTTCGGATACATGGCTCAATCGCCTACCCAGGAAGCCGGTTATGCCTTGTTGGTGGTGAAAGAAGGTCAAAATATACCGACATTCACTGCGGATTTCAGTACCTGGTCGTATGGGACGGAAGTTTCTCCGGATTTCCCTGTAAACGATTATTCTTCTGTTAATTATAATAAAATGATGTTAGACCGGATTACTGTTATCGGTGGTAAAAATGCCGCTGGAAGTTCTCAAAATGCGGTATGGTCTACCAGTAATGGAACCTATTGGGCAAAACTGACCGACAAAAAAATCGGTTTATTTCCTGTGATGGAAGGGTACAATGCTTTCAATTACAATGGTGTGATCTACCTTTTGAACGGACGGATGGAAGACGGCAGTTACAACCGGGTGACATACATTTCAAAAGATGGAGGAACTACATGGCAGCCGGCTGAAAGGAAAACGTATCTTCCGGACGATTATACCGAAAGGTATGGAGCTTCTCTCGTGGTGGATAAGGATCATTATCAATACATAATCGGAGGACGCCGGGACGAACCATTGAAAGAGGTATGGAAAGGTATCCTGAACAAATTGTCATTTTAGAATTAATTTCGGTAAAAAAAGGTAATTGTATAATTTTGAGGCCTTTTTCACGTTTCTATAAAGAGAAAAAATGTGCTTTTATGAAACAATTTTCAATATTATATCGTTTGAAGGCCTTTTGGATATTGTTTTTTATATATTTGATAACCTGTGCAACAGCGGTTGCCCAGGAATATAAGTACGAAATAGGAGGAGGGCTTGGCGCATCAATGTATATGGGTGATGCCAACCAGGGTGATTTTTTCCAGGGATTACATCCGTCATTTGGCGCTGTGTTTCGTAAAAACATGGATCTCAGATGGGCGGTGAAAGCAGATCTGTCGATGGGGACAGTAAGTGGAGATACCCGTAAGGTCTCAAATGTGTTTCCGGGTAATGCACAAGCCTCTTTCAGTCGTAGTTTTTATGAATTAGGCGGTCAGATGGAATTTAATTTTTTACCCTATAGCGATAAATTTCCTTATTTGGGTGCAAAAAAAATTTCACCGTATATATTTGCCGGATTAGGGCTTACGTATGCTTCGGGCGGCAACCAAAGTTTTTTTGGATTGAACCTGCCTCTTGGAGTCGGTGTGAAATATAAGATCAAAAAACGGATAAATCTGGGATTGGAATACGGTGTGAGAAAATTATTCCAGGATGATTTTGATGCGCCGGGTTCGGAAGGATTTAATTTGGATAATCCGTATAAAATACCTACGGGATGGGCTAAAAATAATGACTGGTATTCCGTGTTGATGTTTACGGTTACCTGGGATTTTGGCTCGAATAGTGAAAAATGTACAACCCCGGAATAATACGGGATAAAAGATGTCATTGAAAAACGAAATAGAACTTACAGCGCTTCCCGAACATGTTGCAATTATAATGGACGGGAATGGGAGATGGGCTCAAAAGCAAGGAAAAGACCGCTTTTGGGGACATCAGGAAGGCGTCGTGTCGGTTCGTAAGGTTGTTGAAGCTGCTGTCGGCCTGGGTATAAAATACATTACTTTATATACCTTTTCGACAGAAAATTGGAATCGTCCACAGGAAGAAGTCAATGCTTTGATGGAGTTGATGATTACAGCTGTGCGCCGTGAAACTCCGGATTTGATGAAAAACAATGTCCGGATAAAAATGATTGGAGATGTTTCACGATTGCCGCAGGCAACGAAAGATAATTTGCAAAATTGTCTGGATGAGACTTCCGGAAATACGGGATTAACCCTGGCGCTGGCTCTTAGTTATTCATCGCGTTGGGAGATCACGGAAGCAATAAAACAAATAACGTCAAAAGTAATGAACGGCGATCTGAATATTGACCGGATCAATGAAGATACGGTAACAGATCACCTGAACACGAAAGATATGCCTGATCCTGATCTGTTGATCAGAACCGGAGGAGAATACCGGATCAGTAATTTTCTGATGTGGCAATTGTCGTACTCCGAATTGTATTTTACAGATGTTTATTGGCCTGAATTCAGGGAAGAAAACCTGTATAAGGCCATTTGGAATTTTCAAAATAGAGAACGGCGTTTTGGAAAGACAGGAGAACAGGTTCAGTCAGAAGTAATAAAGCAACATAAGTAAATAAGATGGTTAGAAAATTTTTACTTTTTTGTCTGGTGATTTTCGGGGTAAACAATGTGTTTGCCCAGGAAGTCCCGACTACACAGACAGTCACCACCCCGAAAGATACCACAATCTCTGTAATTGAAGACGATGGTCCTTACGAAGAGAATCCGGTAATCAATTATTCATCAACCAAATCAAAAAGCTATACGGTAGATTCGATCCGTATCGTCGGCGCCGATAACTATGAAGACTTTGTATTGCTCGGATTTGCCGGGATACAAAAGGGGATGAAAGTCCGGGTGCCGGGTGAAGAACTTACTGATGTAGCAAAACGTTTCTGGAAACATGGTTTGTTTTCGGATGTAAAAATCGTGATAACAAGAACGTATGCGGAAACAAATAAAGTGTGGATCGATATATTGTTGACGGCGCGTCCTATGATCTCGGAAATTCGTTTTTCCGGAATAAAGAAAGGAGAACGGGAAGATCTGGAGGCTAAAATAGGGGTCGTTAAAGGCACTCAGATTACGCCAAACCTTATTAACCGGGCTAAAACAATGATCACCAAATATTTTGATGAAAAAGGTTTTAGTAATGCGGACGTCAGTATCATGCAGAAAGACGATGTCAGCAATAAAGGGAAAATAATTCTGGATATTGAGGTGGATAAGCATGAAAAGACAAAGATTTATGAAATTCAGATCACCGGTAATAAAAACCTGTCGGATTATACCCTTAAAATGGCAATGAAGAAAACCAACGAAGGTTTCGACCTGAAGAAACGTTTTAAATTGAGTTGGCGTAAATTGTTCAGTACAAAGAAATATGTTAACGAAGAGTATGATAACGACTTGAAAAATATCATTCAGAAGTACAATCAAATGGGGTATCGCGACGCCCAGATCATCTCGGATAGTGTCGCAAAATACGATGATAAACGAGTGAGTATCTTTATTTCCATAGAAGAAGGAGATAAATATTTTGTGCGTAACGTACGCTGGGTTGGAAATACCTTGTATCCGTCGGATTTCCTTACCAATGTACTGAATATGAAATCGGGAGACGTTTATAATCAGACAAAAATGACTGAGCGCTTGCAATCGGACGATGACGCCGTAGCAAACCTCTATTACAATACCGGTTATATTTTCTCCGACCTGGTGCCTGTAGAAACATATGTTGAAAATGATTCCGTAGACATCGAAGTACGTATACGTGAAGGTATTCAGGCAACTATTAACCGGGTGATCATTTCGGGAAATGACCGCCTGTACGAAGATATTATTCGCCGGGAATTGATGGTAAAACCCGGACAACTGTTCAGCAAGGATGCTTTGATGCGTTCTGCACGTGAAATTGCTCAAATGGGACACTTTGACCCGGAAAATATGGATATTCAGCCGGTTCCCGATCCGGAAACCGGAACTGTCGACCTGAAACTGGGATTAGCTTCAAAAGCAAACGACCAGGTTGAGTTTTCCGCCGGTTGGGGACAAACAGGAGTTATCGGCCGCTTGAGCCTTAAATTCACCAATTTCTCACTTAAAAATCTTTTGCATCCAAGTACCTATAAAGGAGTTATTCCTCAGGGTGAAGGACAGACCCTGACTCTTAGCGGCCAAACTAACGGGCGCTATTACCAGTCCTATAGCGTCTCATTTTTGGATCCCTGGTTTGGGGGAAAACGACCCAATTCGTTGTCTATAGGTGCGTACTATATGATCCAGACAGGAGTCGATAGTCGTTATTATAATAATTATTACAATAATCCTTATTACTATGGTAGTGGTTATGGTAGTGGTTATGGCTACGGCTACGGCAATGATTACGGTTATGGTTCCGGTTCTATGGCTTATGATGAAAATCAGTCCATGAAAGTATTTGGCCTTTCAATCGGATATGGAAAACGTTTGACCTGGCCGGATGACTACTTCCAGGCAATGGCGGAACTTTCATATCAGCGCTATATGTTGAAGAACTGGGATTATTTCCTGATCGAAAATGGAAATTGTAACAACATTGCATTGACTCTGACCCTATCGCGCAGTTCTATTGATAATCCGTTATATACACGTAAGGGATCTCAGTTTTCCGCCTCCGTTTCGGCAACTCCTCCATTCTCTCTTTGGGATGGAAAGGATTATGAATCAATGGATAATGAGGACGGATCAAAATATCAGTGGATAGAGTATCATAAATGGAAATTCAAAGGAAAAATATTTATGCCTCTTGCAAATCCTGAAAGGGTCAAAAGAACGCCTGTATTGATGAGTCGTATTGAGTACGGATTTGTTGGTTCGTACGATTCGAATAAACGTTCTCCTTTTGAGACATTCTACATGGGAGGCGA
>JAIRZF010000327.1 GCA_031267385.1 Dysgonamonadaceae bacterium
GGTCTTATTTACCTGCTCTATTATGCTCTTATCGGCTGCAAAAACGTAAACAAAAATATTCCTGTTAATTGATAATTGACAATTGACAATCAGTTCTGAATTCTTAATTTTAAAAATTATGGATGTTTCAAAAATAAGAGAAAAATTTAAATCATTATACGGGACAGAGGGTGCGTTATACACGTCTCCCGGCCGGATCAACATTATTGGTGAACATACCGACTATAATGGCGGATTCGTGCTTCCCGGAGCCATTGATAAAGCAATGTATTGCGAAATCAAACCGAATGGAACCGATAAAGTTCGCGCTTATGCTTTAGACTTGAACGAATCGTGCGAATTCGGACTCGAAGAAGCTGATAAACCGGCGCAACAATGGGCATGTTATATTTTCGGTATATGCCGGGAAATGGCTAAAAAAGGCAAAACAGTCAAAGGATTTGATACCGTTTTTGCAGGCGATGTGCCTCTGGGCGCAGGAATGTCTTCTTCCGCCGCATTGGAAAGCTGTTTCGGATTTGCCTTGAACGATCAATTCAACCTTGGTTTCGACCGCATGGAAATTGCGTTGATGGGACAAGCTACGGAACATAACTATTGCGGAGTGAAGTGTGGAATCATGGATCAATTTGCTTCCTGCAATGGAAAAGAAGGCTATTTAATGCGTCTGGATTGCCGTTCGTTAAAATTTGAATATGTACCTTTCAATCCGGAAGGATACCGTCTGGTACTTCTGAATACTTGTGTAACTCACAATTTGGCAGGAGGCGAATACAACAAACGCCGCGAATCGTGCGAAAGAGTGGTTGCAGCAATAGCAAAACGTCATCCTGAAGTAAAATTACTGCGTGATGCCGATATGGAAATGCTGAAAGAAGTAAAGAATGAAGTAGACCCCATTGATTACATGCGTTCGGAATTTGTAGTGGAAGAAATTCAACGCCTGCTTGATGCCTGTGCTGCGATGGAAAAAGATGACTACGAAACCGCAGGTCAAAAAATGTACGGAACCCACGAAGGACTGAGCAAAAAATATGCAGTAAGCTGTCCTGAGTTGGACTTCCTGAACGACATAGCAAAAGAATGTGGCGTAACCGGGTCCCGCGTTATGGGTGGAGGTTTTGGCGGCTGTACGATCAACCTGGTTAAAAACGAACTCTATGATAACTTTGTGAAAAAAGCCTGCGATGCATACGAGAAAAAATTCGGCATCAAAGCAAAAGTTTACGATGTGGTTATTAAGGACGGGGCAAGGAAACTGTAACACGTCTTCATCTTATCAAAAAGGAGCTGCCTCTGTTTTGGGGCAGCTCCTTATAGTTTAAAATAACGTATCGGTACGCCATGCGTTTTCCGGTTATTTCTTCACAAACCCTTTGCGTTTCAGATACGCATCCGGAGTTGCATCCTTACCTCTGAAATTACGATACGATACCGCAGGATCTTCAGAATCACCTGTTTCCAAGACGTTTTTCCTGAATTTTTCAGCTACTTCCGGATTGAAAATATCTCCGGTTTCAACAAACGCCTGATAAGCATCCGCATCAAGAACAGCCGACCAGGTATAGGCATAATAACCGGCGGAATAACTTGGATCCCCACCAAAAATATGGTTGAAATACCAGCTACTGTAACGGGGAGCTATTTCATCGATCAATCCCAATTTTTTCATGGACTCTTTTTCAAAAGCCACGGCGTCTTTTTTATCCGTAGTAGTCTGTGTATGCCAATCCATATCCAAAGCGGAAGCCGCGATCAACTCCATCGTAATGAAACCCTGATTGAAAGTCTTGGCTGCCTGAATCTTAGAGATCAAACTATCCGGAATAATTTCACCCGTTTTATAATGTTTGGCATATTGTTTCAACATCTGTGGCTCTAATACCCAGTTTTCCATTACCTGGGACGGCAATTCTACAAAATCGGAAGGAACACTGGTACCGGAAGTAGAACGATATTTACACTGTGTCAATAAACCATGCAAAGCATGTCCGAACTCATGAAACATTGTTTCCGCCTCATCGATGCTGAGTAAAGAAGGAGTATCTCCTACCGGGCCGGTAAAATTGCAGACATTGACGATCACCGGAGCAGAACGTTTTCCATCGACAAAATATTCGTCAATGATATTCTCCATCCAGGCGCCACCACGTTTCGTTGAACGGGGATGAAAATCGAAATACATAATACCAAGATGTGAACCGTCACGATCTTTTATTTCATAAGTAAGTACATCCTTATTATACAGCGGCAGATTTGTCAGTTTTTCGAATTGCAGACCCCATAGTTTATTGCAAAGCATGAACATCCCTTTTTGTGTAGTTTCCAGACTAAAATAAGGACGCAACATTTCTTCATCCAGATCATAGCGCTCTTTTCTCAGTTTTTCAGTGTAATACCACCAATCCCATCCTTCAAGTTTGAAGTTTTCGCCGGTCTTTACAATCATTTTCTGTAATTCTGCAGCTTCTGCTTTGGCAAAAGGGATCGTCGCTGTCGCAACCTGGTTTACCAATGCATTAGCGGCATCGGAAGTTTTAGCCATGTTATCACTGATAATGAAATCGGCCCACGTCTTGTACCCCATAATATTGGCTTTCTGTGTACGCAGAGGAACGATTTTCTCCAAAATTGCTTTATTATCCAATTCGTCGTTATTATTTCCACGATCGATATACGCTTTGTACATCTTTTCACGAAGTTTCCGGTTATCGGCAAATTGCATAAATGGGATCCAGCTTGGTTTGTTTAAAGTAAAAATCCAGCCTTCTGTCTCTTTGCTTTTTGCAGTCTCAGCAGCCGCATTAATACTCGATTCCGGCAGTCCTGCAAGATCTTTTTCGTCAGTGATCAACAACTGGAATTTATTATTTTCGGCTAACAGGTTTTTTCCGAATTTAGTAGTCAAAGTAACAATTTCTTCATTGATTTTCATTACTTTAGCCTTATCTTCAGCAGAAAGGCTTGTACCTCCCCGGACAAAATTCTTGTAATATTTTTCAATCAGACGATTTTCCTCGGCGCCAAGTCCCGAAGATGCGCGTTCATCATAAACAACCTTGATACGCGCAAAGAGTTTTTCGTTCATGTTGATCTCGTCATCGTGCTTGGTGAGGATCGGAGCATATTCTTCCTCGATAGCGTCCATCTCATCATTTCCGTCGGTTTGCGACAAATTGAAGAATACCCTTGATACATGGGTCAACAGCTCACCCGAAGACTCTAACGCAAGAATTGTATTCTCAAAAGTAGGCTTATCTTCATTGTTCACAATAGCATCGATCTCGGCTTCGTGATCAGCTAAACCTTTATCGAAAGCAGGTTTATAATGCTCTACTTTAATCTTATCATAAGGAGGAACCCCAAAAGGAGCGCTCCACTCTGTAAAAAACGGATTTTCTCCCGATCCTGCACCCAAACTATCCTGTTTTTTAGAACAGGAAGTAATAGTAATCCCTGCAATCATAACTGCTAAAAATAATTTTCTCATAAGTAAATAATTTTCAATTCAAAGTGAGGTCAAAAGTAATCATTTTTTCAAAAACATTCATTACCTTTGCCTCCTTATTTGTCATATATCATAAATCATGATCGAAGGGAATAATCAAAATACCGAAGAGATAAAAAAGAGTCTCAATTTTATAGAAGTCACCGTAGAAAAAGATCTTGCCGAAGGGAAAAACAACGGGAAAATACAGACACGTTTTCCGCCCGAGCCTAATGGATACCTTCATATCGGTCATGCCAAAGCAATTTGCATGGACTTTGGGATCGCTCAAAAATACGGAGGGATCTGTAATCTGCGTTTTGATGACACCAATCCGGTAAAAGAAGATGTAGAATATGTCGATTCCATCATGGAAGATATTCAATGGCTTGGATATCAATGGGGTAGCATATATTATGCATCTGATTATTTCCAACAATTATGGGACTTTGCCGTTCAGTTAATTAAAGATGGTAAAGCTTATATCGACGAACAATCGGCTGAAGAAATAGCCAAACAAAAGGGAACTCCTACCGA
>JAIRZF010000137.1 GCA_031267385.1 Dysgonamonadaceae bacterium
CGCAACCTGCGCACCGATGCTATAATCGCTTATTATACGGCGTTGAAACAAAAGAAAATTCACGAGATACAACAATCGTCATACCTGCGGATGCTTGATCTGGCCAACGCCGACAGTGTGCGTTACAGTTTAGGATCTATCATGGAAGTCGACGCCCGACAATCCCGATTGGAAGCGGCAAGTATGCTCAACGATGTGTATTCGAGTGAAAGTGAATTACGGGAAACTTTGGCTCAACTGTCGTTATTTCAGGGGAATAAAACCATGGAGATACCGGATTCCATTGCCGGAGAACTGTTCTTTTCAAAACATGATTTCGATTTACAGGAACTTATCATCAAGGCGCAAAATAACCGTGCCGACCTTCAGGCTGCAATCAAGTCGAAAAAAATAGCACAGAACAACCTGCGCCTGGCCGGAGCCAACAGGGCAATAGACCTCGGCCTCAGCATCGGCGGTAACTACTCGTCTACAGTGCGGAATGAAATTGCACCGGCTCCTTTGTTCAAAGGTATTACCGCGGGAATTAGTATTCCTTTGAAATTTTCCAACACCAACAAGGGAGGATTGCGTGCAGCTCAATTCGCTGTTAAGCAAAGCGAACTGGAATATGAGGCGGTCGAACTGCAAATTGCTTCAGAAGTAGTACAGGCGTACAACAAGTATACTATCATTTGTCGCCAAGTGGAACAATTCAATACGAGCCTGCTGAACGATGCGGAAATTATTCTGAATAAAAAAATATATAGCTACGAGCGCGGTGAAACAAACATACTTGAAGTACTGAACGCTCAGCGGACTTATAACGATGTACAGACAAGATATAGTGAAACGCTATGCGGCTGTACCGTCGCCCTGGTCGAACTGGAACGGGCATGCGGAATGTGAACGAGCTTTTTAAGCCATAAAAAAATCCACGACAAAAGAGATTTCATTTTGTAAGGTGTGAGGTCGGATTTTCCCGATTGAAATCTCCCCGTCGTGGAATATAAATCGTCAATAGTATTAACCGGCCTTGTAGCCTACTGTTTGACAGAGTACTACTTTCTTTTTTTCTCCTAAATTCAGGAGTTTTTTCAGTTCGGCCTGATCAAAATATCCCCGGACAACGGAACCTAATCCGGCCGATGAGCAGTACAAATATACATTCTGGAAAATCGCACCGCACTCAACAGACGAATCAAGTATTTCCGAATTAACGACATAAATAAAGTTCACAGGTGCATTCCAAACATAATCTTGTTTTCCGGTAGCTTTTCGATGATCTCCCTTTACTTTCAGGATCAATTTGTTTGCTTTTGCATCGTATTGATATACACCGGCTTTCAGAGCAACATAGATTTCAAACTGTTGTTTGTCCATCGCTGTTGGAATCACCAGTTTGTCTTCACGGTTATAACCGTAAGCGACCCACATCAAATTGGAGATAGTCTGCAGATCAAGATCTTTATCTGAGAATGTACGCACCGACTGACGTTGGTTGATTGCTTCCATCAAAGGTTTACCTCCTTTTTTCTGAGGAGCCGGAAGTTGAATGTCCTGAGCAAATAAACTCATACCAAAACAAGAAACAACGATTAATAAAAAGATTTTTTTCATGATAATTGAGTTGAAAATTTCATAATGCAAAGTTATAAATTCTTTGAGATTGTACTTCTCAATTGTAATATATTTGCAAAAAAACATTTCTTTTTATCAGGATCACACATTGGAAAGACTTTCAACACCCTGCAACAAATGTAAGCCATCGGTGAAGTACGTATTTCACCGATGGCTTACATTTTATTGATGATATACAACTTTGCTGTTCTAATATTATATCTAACTCACATTAATTTAAACACATCCTCTTTATATTTTTGCAAATACTCTACATTACGTATCAATGATTCTTTGTATTGAAAATCATCAGGTTGAAATAATTTCCAATCAAAATTATCTTCCCTTTCTTCAAAAAAATCTGTAATCCACTTCTGTTGCTTATCTACAATAAGAAAAAAATTAAAAGTATTATCTATGTACTCATATACGATACGTATAATCAATTTGCCATTTTGATAGTCCAACACACAAGCATAATTGAGATTATCTGCACGAATATTTTCAAAATTCCAATCGTCAATCAAGAAAGAAAAACTTTCTTTAATTACATCGAAAGCATCTAATAACTTATAAATTCTCATAATATTACAATTTATCACTGTATTCCAAACACTTCAAACAATTCCATTGAATAATACAAACCAGTAGACATATCACCTCTTATCACAAAATTCGGGTCTAATCCTATATCTATGACTGAATATCCTTCCGATAATTTTGTCTTAATCCATATCCTATTGCTAGCGACATTTTCCGCTTCCGTCAGCATACTATTAAAACCTGTCCAATGTTCAGCGCCGATTTGTTCTGCTACTGGTACTACTCGTATTTCCATACTTCTTCCAATAACTATATATTTCCCATTTGTACCTTGTTTAATTCTCTCTATCTTTATCCCGGCAATGTTATCTCCAACTTTAATTCCCCCCTTACCAACCCTAGTCGCCAGCTTCTCAACCCACTCATCAAAGTTAGCGTTTTTTACATAACTTTTCAAATTTTTGAGGCTATTTATCGCTTTTCCCGCATTGACATACGATGCAGGCGCTACAATCCCGGCCAGATAGAACGTAGCCTGTCCATGAAAATAACCATCTGACCAGTCAAAAGCAGCCAATTCTTCACGTAGAGTCTCAAATAATTGTCTGTCAACTCCTTGAGGTATATAACAAGACAGGTAATCCTCTATGGCTTCTTTCGTATTCCAGGTATCCAATCCTATCACTTCCAATCCAAGATTCACCCCTTGAGTTACACCAACCTTGAATACGCACTTTATCAGGGAACTAAAATAATCACCTACGCTCTGCCCGGTTTCTGAAAGGGCTTCAATCATACCTTGAATATCTCCAAGGGAAACCAATTCATGCAGAAATCCGTTTCTAAACCGGATAACATAGGGTTTATCCAAACATCTATCATTCTCGGTCATACACAGACACATCCGGATAGTGGCATTATAGGCTAACGTCAGCGCCTGAAACGGATGAGACTTGATTTCATCTAACAACGATTCGAGAATTAACTGCTTGCAAGATACCAAAGACGGCTCACTTCCCAGAGAAGTCTTGTCGAATGACTCCCATATGGTTAAAAGATTCTCAAAATCACTCCTGGATTTGATCAGGGAACTGAAGAACGATTCGCTCGGATTGGAGCCTTTCTGACTTAAAATTGATGCTTTCAGATATTCGATGAATTGCGCCTCGACTTTTTCCTTAATATCCGAAGACAATTCTTTGCCGAAAAATTGATCCCCATAATTAATAAGAAACCCTAATTCATTCGTAGATGCATTGAAATGTAACCAAACCAAACACAGGTTACTTTCAGGACGACCTTGAGAAAATATCTGATCCACTTCCGGAATCTTTGATGAACCTCTCGTCGTAAAATAGATTTGATAATTACCAAAACTGTCCTCTATATAATCCCCCGAAGTTTCTCCCGTTGTAAACGTCCCGGTTTCTTTGTCGTATGTCGGAAGCCCATCTCCATTCCTGGGATAAATCAAAGGAAAACTATTCCCGGAAGATTCAAATGAGATCACACCTTGAAAAGAAGATTTGATATTGACATCCTTGACCTGGCCTCCATAGCCGTTTTCGTCCATCTTTTGGGCTATTTTCTCATATGCTTCCTGCATCTCTTCTTTGACTTGAGATTGCTCATCTTCTTCCCGGACAACTTCTTCTTCTTTCTTTTTCTTCTCCTGAGCATCCTGCTCTTCATTCATCGCTTTTAACAGATTTGACACTTTATCTTCCAATTCCTGTCGCCGATTGGATAAACTGTCATACTGTGATTTGTAATTTTCTATTTCGTGATAATCTTCATCAGGCAGACTCCCTTTTCCATGCTCTTCTTGTGCTAATTCAAATAAAATACGTACCCGATTGGTTAAATCATCCCAATTTTCGTTTTCGTTTTTCTCATTCAAATCGCCTATCTGACTCTCGCTCGCATCATAAACCGTCGAAACTGCTCCGCCAATCATTTGCTGGCTGGTATTGACCGTGATACCGTTAAATGCAACCGCGATTTTCATCTCCAGCAACAAAGGTATACTGATATAGCCTTTGCCTGAAAAATTCCCATTCCCGCCTCGAACTTCTGTCAATGTCATCCGAAAATCGCCCACCATCACAATATCGCCCGGATTGAGGTAGGATATGGGGTCTTGATTTTCAAAATTGATCTGAGGTATTTTTCCACATTCGGCTGCAATCTGCTCGGTGCGATCAGGCAAAATGAATTCATACGTTCCGCCATAAACGGCTGAGCCGTCGCTACATCGAATACCTACACGATATTCGTATAGCACTCCGCGACGTAAATTATTTATATATGCATAACTCCGGCTCGTGGTTGTGGCGATCCAACTACTCCCTTCCAACTCTTTTGCCCGAAATGCTATCAGATAATTGGAATTACTCTTTGACGGAGTCCAGCTAACTTTCAACTGGCCTTTCTCTTCGATCCCGCTTACTCCCGTAGGTGGATCACATCTTTCCGGTTCTTTCGGCTTTTCTTCTTCTTTTGGCGTTACTCCACCTCCCGGTTTTTCATCTTCATCATTATTACCATCATCCTGTCCGTCATCGCCTTGTTGTCCGTCATCGCCCGATTTCTCATCATCACCTTGTTGTCCATCATCTTTCGGATCGTCCACTTCTATTGGCTGATTGGTATTTTGGGCAATATCAAAAGCAAAAATTTCGGAATATCCGTTGTTCTCAAATAAATTCCGTTCTTCAAAACCATCCCGGACGACCGCCTGAATCTGCCAGGCATAACGGACTCCCTCTATCAATGGAGGATACATGCCGGTATAGGCCAAACTTAGTCCATACTGCGAACCGCTATAAACAACCGGAGAATACGCAAATGCCGATTCCACAGGAACCTGACGATCATAAATCTCTTTCAGAGTGAAAATATATTCTACTCCACTCAAAGCCTGATGCCGGGGAGTCCACTGAAAAAATAAATTGAGCGGATCGCGAAACGGTATTACCTGATTCCGGACCGGCTGATTCAATAATGGCGGATAATTCAGCGTGATCCATGCCATTGCACAACTCCGAAACGACAATGGACGACCGGTGTAGGCGTCCAACACCTGTACACATATTTCTACCGCACCCTCCGGAAAACGCCCCCCAGATAAAACACCCTGTATCGACAGATTTCTCGAATCAAGATAAGGGCACAACTCACTCGAAGATACATTATACGGCATGCC
>JAIRZF010000140.1 GCA_031267385.1 Dysgonamonadaceae bacterium
GGAACTCGCGCCATGTTCAGGCTCTTTAGTGCAAGTTTTGCCTGTTCGTTTCATACTATTAGACTGCATTTTATTCTAATTCCAAAGGATTATAAGGGCAAAGTGGACGAAGATTAGTACCTACAATTCCCATTATTTGATAATAATTTTCCTGAGTGTCCTTTTTCCGTTTCCATAATTTCATACGATCCTCTTTTTTAAATTGCTTACTAAGCTTAAATATCTTGATAGGGTATTTTTTTTTATGATTTTCTATTCCAATACATTCAAAATTATAAAATTTATCTTTATCGCAAACTTTTAATATTAATCCGGGTAGTCCTCCGAATTTCCAGGGGCCGTTATTTATTGGAATGTCAATAGTAAACCAGGCGATATATTCCCTACCTCTGAATTTACACGTTGCCTTTTGGCACAGATATCCAATGACGGTAAGAGTGTCATCTTCAATTTCCCAGTCTTGCAAGGGGATTTTCTCTTCACTTTGGGTATTATAGTTTCCCAAGTATAGAGGAAGACCCGCATATTCGGTCAGCATATTTTTTGAAAAATCCTTAAAATATTCACCATAGAAATACTCCGACCAGCTGTCTATTTTACCTCGTGGTCCTAATCTTCTAGGAAAACTTTCTGCTTTGGGATTTTTTTTTCTCCATTCCGAAACTAACGAATCTGAATTAAAAACAAAAAAACTGTAATATTTTGAAAAACGGGTTCCTATATCCAGGCGTTGTAAATCATCGTAAGTTTCCGGTTTGTCAATATCCAAGGCATTGAGGGCATATAAAACCCGCACTGTTCCCGAATCAACGACCTCCATATCAAAATTCCTTCTCGGATTACGAGAGAAAGGATTGGTACATTCTTCTGTTGTATTCTGAGCGACAATATTCAACGAGATAAAAACTAAAAGCAAAGTAAATAATATTTTTTCTTTCATAATAAACTGTAATTTACAAATAAAATTGAGATTTCCGTCGATTACCTCATATCCAGTAACAAGAACAGTATATTTCATGTCTATCAAGGTATAAATCGTGTGTGCCACAAATGTATGAAATTAAAATAAAATATACAATAAATTTAAATCTTTTTCGTACAGTTCACATACATAGCAATAAATTTTCACTATTTTTGTGGGAGGTTAATACTATCAGATATATGAAAAATAATAAATTTATTGTAATAATAGCATTTTGCTTAAGTTGTTCCCTTAATATTCAATCGCAAGTTACTTTTTACGCGACAGATACAACGATAATGGGGAAACGGATATGGATTCAATCCGGCTCTATTTTTCTCAATAATAATTTTTATTCTCCTAATTTAACATTAGCCGGAATAAAAGATAACGGTATCTCTAAAATGGAGTCAAATTCTCCTGAAGTTTTAATAATCTCTACATTATATTCGACTCTCAGGCATGTTTTTGTTTCTCCTGGAGATTCTATTGCTTTCAAGATTTTACCGAATACTAAACAAAATGGATTTTTAATTGAATCATATGGGAAAAATGCAGCTCATTACAATTATCTTGAATATCGAGATAGGGATATGGGTAATGTAAAATATTTTAAACAAGGAGGTGATATTCATGAATACAGGTCAATGATAACGGAATGGAAAAAGAAGAGAGTGGAATTTTTGGAAGCGTACCGGAAGCAATATCCTGTTTCTCCTGAGTTTATAAAATGGGCTGAAGCGGATATTGAATATGAATTTATATTTTTATTGTATTTTCCTGTATCCAGTGGAGAGATAACATTCGAAAAACTTCCTGCAGGTTATATACCCGGCGATATAAAGTTGGCGGAAAATGAATATCCTTCTCGTTATTTTAGTTCAGGTAGCGGATTATATATCCTGTTTTATGGCGGGAATCTGTTTAATTATGCCCCCAGCATTGTAGCGTCGGATATTGTTAAGAAATATGATGGGTATTTACGGTCTTATTTGTTGTCTGTCATGTTTGGCGAATATGCGAATAAGCTGAGTTTGAATTATTTAACCGATTTTCTGAGTACGATAGAAAACACAAAGTCATATATTCAGGATTCGATCCATTCCGATTATATAAAAAAGGGTATGGATTATATCACTGCTGTTACAAATACATTTCCCGATAGCGTACTTTTGAATACCCGGTTGGTATCATCAGAAAATAAGAAAGAGATGTTATTAAAAGATGTTTTAGATAAATATAAAGGCCGTCCTCTTTATTTCGATTTTTGGGCAAGTTGGTGTGGCCCTTGCTTGGGTGATATAGAAAATTCGAAAGAAGTGAAGGAATTTTTTGTAAAAAAAGGAGTCGAATATCTTTATTTTTCTATTGATGCAAAAGAATCCGACTGGAAAAATAAAACGGAAGAATATGGTATAGGTAAGAATCAATATTTGATTTTAGATGCTAAAAACTCACCTCTGACAAAATATTTGAATATAAAACTTATTCCTAAATACATTTTTTTTAACAATAAACACGATATTGTTGATTTTGAGGCGCCCTCTCCGGTTTCTAAAAATCTGGAAACGTTAAAGTCGCTTATTGAAAAATCTTCTGCTGTTGAACTGAAGGTTCAATATTGAGAGAACTTAACAATGCCGTAATAAACTGATGAGTTTGTTCTGCACGACACACCAAAAAGAACCGGCAACCTTTTTCCGGTTACCGGTTCAGCGGCATCGATGATAAGTCTTTTTATCTTATCCGTGAGAGTTATAGATAAAGAATTAAATGTCATTTAATAAGATACAAATGGAAATTATGAAGATAAAAAATCTCATTTTACTGACATCATTCTTGTTAACAGGAAGTCAGGTAATAAGTTCCCAATCGAAAACAGTCGACTTGCCGGTGATTGATATTTCAAAAAAATATCAAAAAAAAGATATAGTCCTCCAGGATATTGCCGATATTGAATATATTCCGCTCGAGACAACCGACGATGTTCTATTAGGCAATAGGCCTATACTTTCTTGTGTTTCAGACAAATATATTCTTGTACATGAAACTATACGGGGTGATATATTTGTTTTCGATCGTACGGGGAAAATAATTTCTCATTTCAATCGTAAAGGACAAAGCGGCATGGAATATACATGGATTGGAGATGGAGGGTGTGTTCTCAATCCATTCAGGTTTATTCGCTGAATGGAGAATACAGACGAACTTTGAAAATAAATACACTTGTAAAAGAATTGAAAGTTTTCAATTTTGACGATGAAACCCTGCTTGTATATGAAGATGTAATTGTTGATCCCGGCATTAAAGATAAAGATAAAGATAAAGACAAAGCTAAAAAAAATCCTTACAATCTTATATCAAAAAAAGATGGGAGCCTGATTTCTGTTTTAAACATTCGGTTACCCAAAAGATATTCAAACCGTATTGTTGAAATGGTAGGGAAAGGATGGAGGGAAATTCTGGTTTATTATGAGAGTAGTATGTATTACGGTCAGGATTTTGCGATTGCGGATATATCATCCGACACACTGTACCTGCTAACCCAAAATAAGAAGTTAACTCCTCTATTGACTCGCAAACCATCAGTTCATGCATCTTCCGAACCAAGGACTGTATGGACATCTCTTTTAACAACCGATAAATTTATTCTTATTAGTACAATTCTTTTAGATCATAAATCAAGCGGACGTACCCCTGTTTTAATGCATGAATTTAAAACCGGAGAAACAAGTGCAATGTCAATTTTAGATGCTGAATATGAACTATATTTTATCCATCCATCCATCGAACTTACGATAAATTTTGTTTTTTCTTGTTGATTAAGTCCCTGATTTTCGACGCTTTTTCATAATCTTCCATTCCGATCGCTTCATTGAGCGCTTTTTCGAGTTCTTCCAGGCTCATGGAATCGTATGAATGTTGGGGCTTACGAGGTTCTATTTCTGTTTCCAATTCTTCCGGAAAATCATCTTCCATAATGATTCCTGCCTCTTTCATGATGTTTTCATTAGTGAAAATAGGCGCTCCGGATCTGACAGCCAAAGCTATTGCATCTGAAGTCCGGGAGTCGATGGTAATGGTTTTGTCTCCCTGAGTGAATCTCAATTCGGAGAAGAAGACTCCTTCTTCAAATTTGTAAATGTAAATCTCTTTCATTGAGACATTTAAAGCTTTGGAAAAAGAAAGAAAAAGTTCATGAGTCAATGGACGGGGAGGATGAAGACCTTCCAGGAAAATAGCGATAGACTGGGCTTCCGGAGTCCCTATGATAATCGGGACTCTCCGGTTACCACCTTCTTCCGATAAGATCAAAGCATAAGCTCCTGCCTGTACCTGGCTGAACGTAATTCCCAGGACGGTTAGTTTTACTCTTTGTTCGTCCATTTTAAGTTATAAGGTTTAAGTTAGAAGTTATAAGTTATAAGTTATAAGTTATAAGTTATAAGTTATAAGTTATAAGTTGTAAGTTATAAGCTATAAGTTATAAGTTGGCCGATGCACGATAAGACTTATAACTTAACATTTAACTTCTTAGTCTCTACGACCTAAAAATATCATGATGTAATACAACAACGTGGCCAATGAACCCAGCGCCGCCACAACGTATGTATAAGCGGCCGAACGCAGTGCATTTTCTGCTTTGTCGTGGTTGTAGGCATTGGTCACTCCTGCACGGTTCAGCCATGCCAGAGCTCTTTTGCTTGCATCAATTTCAACCGGAAGAGTGATAAAACTGAATAAGGTCGTCATTGCAAAAAGTCCGATACCGACCAGCAGTACGGTAGAAGCTACTTTACTGCCGTTTCCAAGCAATACCATTCCTCCCAGTAAGATCCATGTGACCCATTTTGAGGCAAAACTCACTACCGGAACCATGCTTGAGCGCATTTTCAACGGGGCGTAGGCTTTAGCATGTTGTACCGCATGTCCACATTCGTGTGCAGCAACTGCAGCCGCTGCGACACTGTCGCTTGCGTAAACATCCTCACTCAGATTGACGGTCTTGTTCGTCGGATTGTAGTGGTCGGTTAGAGAACCGGGCGTTGAAATAACGGTTACATCATCAATACCGCTTTCATGCAGCATTTTTTCTGCGACATCTTTCCCTGTCATTCCGTTACCCAGCGGAATCCGGGAATAAGCTTGAAATTTTCTTTTCAGGTTCCAGGAAACAAGCCAGCTGGCGATTGCGATTCCTATAAATAATATCCAATAAGTTGCCATAATAATTGTTTAATTTGAAATGAGCATTTATTTGCTTTCTATTAACAAAAATACTACCAAAAGAGTTCTTCAGAAAGGCGAATCCGTCATCTTTGGGAAACTATTTTGTTTTTGTAATGATAAAATTCAGTCTTCGGTATACCTGACGATGGTTTGAGCACGATCAGGGCCAAGGGAAACCATTTTTATAGTTACACCCAGCGTTTCTTCCAGGAATGACAAATAGGCATTGAATTCTTCGGGGAACTCGTCTTCACTCTGCATTTTTGTCATGTCTGTTTTCCATCCGGCAAATTCTGCATATACCGGTTTTACAGTCTCCGTTATTTCAAAAGGGAAATTTTCGGTTTCAGTTCCGTCCATATCATAAGCGACGCATGCTTTGATGGTATCAAAATCATCCATTACATCGCTTTTCATCATGATGAGTTGGGTCACTCCGTCAATCATGATAGCATAGCGTAATGCAACCAGGTCGATCCAGCCGCAACGGCGCGGACGGCCGGTTACAGATCCGAATTCAACTCCGTTTTTACGCATACGGTCTCCTGTTTCATCGAATAGTTCGGTCGGAAATGGTCCGCTACCTACACGGGTACAGTAAGCTTTAAAGATGCCGTATACTTCTCCTATCTTTTGGGGGGCGACACCCAGACCGGTGCATGCCCCGGCACAAATTGTGTTCGAAGACGTCACGAAAGGATATGAACCGAAATCGACGTCGAGCATAGTGCCCTGAGCCCCTTCCGCTAATATGGTTTTGTTTTCGTTCAAATATTCATTGATCAGGAGATCCGTATCCGTCAATTGGAATTTTTTCAGATATTCAACTCCCTCAAACCATTCTTTTTCAACAGGTTCCAGATCATATTGATAATTCATTTGCTTCAATATCGTTTCATGGCGGGATATTGCCGCTTTGTATTTGGAATCGAAGTCATGAAAGATATCGCCGACTCTTAACCCGTTCCTGCCGACTTTATCGGTATATGTAGGGCCGATCCCTTTCCCGGTTGTGCCTATTTTGGAACTTCCTTTTGCCGATTCGTAGGCAGCGTCCAGAATTCTATGGGTAGGCAGGATCAGGTGCGCTTTTTTAGAGATCAGCAGACATTTTGTGAGATCGTGTCCCGATGCGCTTAAAGCCTCTGATTCAGCTTTAAACAAAGCCGGATCAAGTACTACGCCGTTACCGATGATATTTGTTTTTCCACCCTGAAAAATGCCGGAAGGGATAGAGCGCAGAACATATTTCTTTCCATCGAATTCAAGGGTGTGACCGGCATTTGGACCGCCCTGAAAACGGGCGACAATATCATAATGGGGGGTTAATACATCTACCACTTTTCCTTTGCCTTCATCGCCCCATTGTAAACCTAATAAAACATCTACTTTCATTTTGTGTCTGATTGTTGGATTATTTTGTATTATTTTTTCGTCTTTTCATTGCAGCGGAACATTTTCCACAGATACCAAAAATGTATAAACTGTAAAGAGAAGGAGTAAACCGTTTGATTTTCTTGTTTTGAATCATTGATTTCAGTTCATTATCTTTGTATTCCTGAACGCATCCGCATTGGCTACAAATCAAATGATGATGAAAATCGTTATTGAAAGCCCGTTCATAATGAGAATGACTGTTGCCGAACTGATGTTTCAATACCAATTTACAATCAAGCAACAGTTGCATCGTATTGTAGAGAGTCCCTTTACTTACCCTGAAATGTTCATTGTTCATCGCGTTGTTAAGAGAGTCCATATCAAAATGACCTGGTATAGAGTAAATCATATCCAATATAGCAAACCTCTCCGGCGTTTTCCTGCATTTTTTGACCGTGAGATAGTCTGTAAATTTCTGTCGGACAATATCTTTGATTTTATCTTTATCCATCATGATGTAAACGGTTCAACTGCAAAGTTAATATTTAATCTTCATATTTGGAAGAAAAAGTCAAATTCAAATTTCAGATCATCATAAAAAGGATTCGTGCTAAATTGTGACAGTATTTCTTTCGCGTGAAGAACCGATTGCCTTCCAAGTCTTTTCAGGGAAGTCAGAGCCGTATTTTGTAACAGAAGGGATTCGCTGTTCAGAGCCTCATTTACGGAATCAAAATAAATGACGGTATCTTCTCCATTGATAGGGATATTTTGCGAAAAAAGTCGGGTGTAAAGAAGAAATCCACAATTTTTTACATACAATTTATCCGATTGTACCCAGTTTTTAGCCAACCGGATCGCATCGGGCAATTTACAAAATAAATTCATGGTAGCCTGTTCGGCTAATTCCAGATTATTTATTTCATCCACCCATTGGTTTGCATCTTCAAATGAATCCGGGTCTTGTGTCAGGGTCGATATGATTTTCAATTCCCGGTTGTCTTCTTTCCATAAAATATCTGCTATTTCTTTATCCGGGAAATAGTTCGCCGCAATTTTACGAAGGGTGATAATCGGTACGCCATAAACCATTTTATAGTTTATTCCCCGTTGCCGGAGCGAATCTACATTCGCCCCGTCACGGGCAAGGAAAACTTTTTTCCGGATTTGAGATATCAGGGGATTCACTTAATTGTACGACGGCAGACTTGAATATTCTTTGCTGTAACGCATCATTTGTCCGGCATATCCTTCGTTGTAACTTACTTTTACATCGGTGATACGGCCGGTTGCGTCTTTTACCGGTTCATAAACCGGATTAACAAACCCTTTGTACGGGGAAAGATTCAGTTTTTTGTATCTTCCCAGAATTTCAGTGTGCAGCGCCGGGTCAACTTTGACCGCATATTTCTCAACCAGATCTTTCGCCGTATTAAAATCCCCCTCGGATTTTACCCGTTGAATTTCGGCCAGTAAATCGCCGAATAGTTCACGAAGTTTATTGTAGTCATTGATTGATACGTATGTTTTTCCGTCTTTTTGCGCTAATTCCACAACCTGCTCCGATTGACCTTTTTCCAATACCCAACGCGCAATCAGTGCACGGTTACGCATGTGGGATTCTTCAATGCTTTTACCCGGCTCTATGCGGACTAATTGTGTCATCAGACCATTCATCATGAATTTATAGTATTCGGATTTATATGCTTCCGGGTTATTCAGCAGACCTAAATCGACCAATTTTTTATCAGCAATGAAATACAGTCCGAATAAGTCGGCCCTGGTTTCTTCAATAGTGGAACCGTAAATGCCCAAAGCGTCGGGATCTACTCCGGGCAACAGTTGACCGGATCCGTGACCCAGACATTCGTGTAAGTCCGTATGCAGGTTCCCGGTTATGAAAGCATAATCTTTTAATGATTGCCGTTCAACATCACTCCAGACAAATTCTTCATTGAACCCATTTCCCCGGGCGGCTTTGTCATACGCATCAGTAATATTTTCAATTGTAACGGATTTAGAACCGTATTCTTTGCGTATCCAGTTGGCATTCGGAAGGTTAATGCCGATCGGCGTTGCCGGATAACAATCTCCCCCCATGATGGCATTGGTAATCACTTTTGCGCTGACGCCTTTCACCACTTTTTTCCTGAACTGATCGGCCACCGAGGAATGTTCTTCAAACCATTGTGCGTTATCACTGATAATTATAGTCCGTTTTGTCGCTTCCGGGTTTTTGAAATTGACAATTGACTCCCAACTGGCTTTCATTCCCAGCGGGTCGCCATACGATTCTGTAAAGCCATTGACAAAATCAATTTCGGAATCGATATCCTGTACCCAGTTGATACAATATTCATCAAATTTTTTCAGATCACCGGTTTTATAGTATTCAATGAGGAGTTCGATGCTGCGTTTTTGATTGTCATTTTCTGCAACGGTAGCCGCTTTTTCAAGCCATCCGACAATTCTTTCAAGGGCAGGGGAATATAATCCTCCGACTTTCCAGACTTTTTCGGTCAATTGTCCGTTTTCTTTAACCAAACGGCTGTTCAGACCATAAGATACGGGCTTTGTATCCTTGGGATCTTTCATTTTATTATAGAAATCCTCCACTTCTTTTTGAGTTATTCCTTCTTCGTAATAATTGTTTGCAGAAGTGTATATAGCGTCCACATGAGGGTCTTGAACGACTTTTTTAGCCAATAGGGACGGATCAAACATGACCGGAGTCAATTCTGTAATCAGGTGTTCAACGGTTTCTCCTTCTTTCAGGGGAAGTTCAGACGGATCGATAACCTTAACTGTTTCTGCAAAGAACGTTTCTGAAAATCCGGGAAGAAATTTTTCTTCTCCGTAATGGTGGTGGATGCCATTGGAAAACCATACCCTTTTCAGGTAAATCTCAAATTCCTTGTAGTCGCTGGAAGTTTTATCTCCTGAATAATTCTCAAAAATGGCTTCTAAAGTACGACGGATTGCCAGGTTGTATCTGCAATTCTGGTCAAACAGGATGTCACGTCCTTCTAATGCGGCTTGGGAAAGATAATAGATTAATTCTTTTTGTTTGAGAGTTAATTCTTCAAATCCCGGCGCCTGATAACGGAGAATTTCCAGGTCGGCAAATTTTTCGACGGAGTAGTTGAAATCATCTTGTTCATTCATAGCTTTCTTTTCACCGGAAGAACAAGAAAAAAATAACGCAACTGTTGCTATCATAATCAATTTCTGTTTCATATGTGCATAATTTATTTTTAAAGGTCATTCTGCAAAGATAAAGAATAAAACTGAAAATCGCATCGTTAACATGTTTTAACAATTGAGGACGCATCGCTTTGCAAATCTTTTGTTTTAGAAGAGTAGAAAGGTAGGGGATATTTACCTTGATAAGTTTAATTTAATTTTAAAAATGATGAAGAAAGAAAAAATTTTAATTTTCGGTGTTGTGTTAACCTTGTTTGTTTGTTCGTTGGCATCTTGTCTTGATGATGATAATACGAATAAAAATGTGTTACAATTTCTTTATGAACCGGTATTGATTCAATCTGATGGGGGTGAAAATGTGATGAAAACTCAGTACGGTAACATTCTGGCGCCTCAATTAAGCCAGGCTAAACAGGGAGAATATTATTTAACTCATTTCCTGATGGATACTATTATTCGTCCATACACGGCTTATGCGATGGAATATAAACGTATGGGAGCGGATACTCTGCACGCTTCATCAGGAGCGATGCCGGCGGAGTATGAATCTCCTATTTCCGATGTTAAAATTTATATACGGGACGGGAACGCGAATGATCTGTTAAAACCGGAAAGCTCAAATTCCGGTGATATGATGATGGCAGAGTTTATTTGTACAGACAGTACGTTTTTTATTCTGCCTGAGTTTGAGGGTTCTGAAAAGGATCTGGCTCATGAATTTGAATTTATATCCGGTCAGGCTAGCGATGTTGATCCGGAATATAACCTTCCCGTTTTTTATCTCAGGGCTAAAACTACAACAGAAAATATAGCGACAAAAGGATATGCTCTGAATCTTTCGACAATTCTTAAATCTCCGGAATATGTCGGCGCCGGGGCCATTGAATTTAATTTGAAATTCAAAACAGGAGTAGATAGTGAAGGGATAGACGTATATAAGGATTATAAGAATAATCCGGTAAAACTCAGGATAAACAATAATCAAATCGTTCCTCATTAAAGGAATATTCAGTAAACTCACCTCAAAACTGCCTCTTGATTTATTTCAGGAGGCAGTTTTTTATGTTTTTATTTATCTTTGCATGAAATGTCACGAAATATGATAAGATAGATTGTAAAACGATTTAATAAATCTATCCTGGTGTAATCCCGGCGCGGGGAAACGTATGACATAAAACTTACAATGAGCTTAATGCCTTATTCATAGCTGCCGCAGCTTTGCGTCCATCGCCCATTGCAAGGATCACGGTCGCTCCTCCGCGCACGATATCGCCTCCTGCATAAACATCCGGTAGCGCTGATTGCATGGAATCCTGATCCACAATGATAGTGCCCCAGCGGCTGATATCCAATCCTTTGAAAGCGCTTGGAATAAGAGGATTAGGTGACACTCCGATACTCACAATGACCATGTCTACATCGACAAGATCGATCGCCCCTTCTATTTCGACCGGTTTACGTCTTCCTGAGGCGTCAGCTTCTCCTAATTCCATTTTTTGAAGTTTCATTTGGGTAACACGCCCTTTTTCATCTCCGGAATATTCAACAGGATTATGTAATGTCAGGAAAATGATCCCTTCTTCTTTGGCATGTTTTACTTCTTCCAAGCGAGCCGGCATTTCTTCTTCGGAACGTCTGTATATGATCATTGCTTTTTCCGCACCCAGCCGGCGTGCGGTACGTACGGAATCCATCGCTGTGTTTCCTCCTCCAATGACCGCTACTTTTTTCCCGTGGAAAACCGGGGTGTCGGCGCCTTCTTTGGCGGCAGCCATCAGATTGACGCGTGTCAGATATTCATTTGAAGAGAGTACGCCTGCCAGGTTTTCTCCCGGGATGTTCATGAAATTCGGTAAACCTGCGCCGCTGGCAATAAAAATTCCCTTAAAACCGTCTTGGTGTAAGTCTTCATAACTGATGGTTTTACCAATGATACAATTTGTTATGAATTTAACTCCCATTTTCGCAAGAATGTCAATTTCGACATCCACAATTTCATTCGGCAGACGAAATTCCGGTATGCCATATTTTAATACTCCTCCGATTTCATGTAAGGCTTCAAAGACGGTTATGTCGTAGCCCAGTTTGACCATGTCTCCGGCAAAGGATAATCCCGCAGGCCCGGATCCTACGACTGCAATTTTTATTTTGTTCGGGGGGGCTATTTCCGGAACGGAAATTTTCCCGCTCTCCCGCTCATAATCTGCCGCAAAACGTTCCAAGTGTCCGATTGCAACAGGGTCTTTCCCCATTTTCAGGTGGATGCATTTGCTTTCGCATTGTTTTTCCTGGGGACAAACCCGGCCGCAGACAGCAGGTAATGCTGATGTTTCTTTCACTATTTTGGCTGCTTCAAGAAATTCTCCGCGTTCAATATTTTTAATGAATGTAGGGATGTTGATTTCAACCGGGCAACCTGTCATGCAGGTAGGAACCGGACAATCGAGGCAACGTTGAGCTTCTGCCATCGCCTGTTCTGCATTTAATCCCAGGTTAACCTCTTCATAGTTATGACTCCTGTATTCCGGATCCAACTCCGGCATGTGTACGCGAGGGAGGTCTGCCCGTTCCTTATTTTTCATATTCCGGCGTAATTCTTCACGCCAGGATTCGCTTCGTCGTGCTTTTATTTCTTCAGTCGTAGCCATATTATTTTCTCATTTCGTCTTTTCATTTCTTTCATTCTATCCCTTTATAGGCATTCAAACGCATCATCATTTCATCAAAATCCACCTGATGGGCATCAAATTCAGGTCCGTCAATGCAGACAAATTTTGTTTTTCCTCCTACGGTCACACGACATGCTCCACACATTCCGGTTCCGTCGACCATGATCGTATTCAGGGATGCAACGGTCGGAATATCGTATTTTTGAGTGAGTTGGGAAACGAATTTCATCATAATCGCAGGGCCGATAGTGACACACAGATCTACTTTTTCCCTGTTTATTACATCTTCTACGCCGTTTGTTACCAGGCCTTTTTTACCGTACGATCCGTCGTCTGTCATGATGACCACTTCGTCCGAAAATTCCTGCATTTCTCTTTCCAGAATGATCAATTCTTTTGTACGTGCAGCCTGGACTGTAATGACTTTATTCCCGGCTTTTTTCATTGCTTCGACAATCGGCAGCATGGGGGCTGTGCCGACGCCTCCACAAGCACAGACTACAGTCCCGAATTTTTCAATGTGGGTGGCTTGTCCCAAAGGGCCGACCAGGTCGGTAATGTATTCACCGGCATCAAGTGCGCATATTTTTTTAGATGATTTTCCGATACGCTGGATTACTAAAGTAATGGTTCCTTTTTCCAGGTCGGCTCCGGCGATAGTAAGAGGGATCCGTTCTCCGTATTTTCCTACTTTGACAATCACAAAGTGACCCGCTTTTCTTGAACGGGCAATCAACGGAGCTTCCACTTCAAATTTCACTACATTTTCGGAAAGGATTTCTTTTTTGACAATTTTATTCATTTGTTCAGCAACACAAATAGTTATGATAGTTCTTGAAAATCGACGCAAATTTACACAAAAAATAGATTATTCTATGCAAATTTCACAGCTTATACCAATAATTTCCGATATGCGTCATCCCGGGCGCAGCGGGAGATCTCGTCTGTTTTGACTGCGACGGTCTTATATCATGTCCTTTTTGTGAGATATGAATTTTCTGAGTATCAGGTCTCCTGATAATAACAGCAGGATGATCAGTCCTAATCCGGTGATTTTGGGATCGATGCTGAAGTCTTTGAAAATATTCCGGAGGATGAAGTAGATATTGGGGAATTTTATAGTTGTAATTTCAATTTTCAGGAAATAAATTATTGATCCGGAAATAAGAATAATACTCAGAATTCCTGTCAGAATAAGGGACAGGGTCAGGAAATATTGTCTTTTTTTCTTTGCTGCGGTTTCTTTTTCAATACGCAACATGAGTTCTTTCATGAAATCTGCAGATGGATTTTCCATTTTAATTTCACAAAACATGTTTTTTAGTTTGTCTTTGGTTTCCGGTGTGTTCATTTTTCAATCAATTTATTGATTTCAATGGCTAATTTTTTACGTATACGGTATAATTTCACTTTCACATTTGCTGCTGTCAGTTTGGTGATGCTACTGATCTGTTCTATCGTTTGATCGTTCATATAAAACAGGGTGATGATCAGGGCGTCTTCACTGTTCAGCATTTTTATAGACTGTTCCAGGTATTGAATACGTTCTTCCGTTGAAATATCACCTGTTTCATCGTGAATATCTTCGTCGCCTGAATCCGAAAAATTGTCTTCAAAAGAAAAAACCATCATTTTCTTTTTCCTGAGTTCCGATAAAGTCGTGTTGTATGCGATCCGGTACAACCAGGTTGAAAATTCGGATTCTTCCTTGAAATTACTTAACGATCTGAAGACTTTTACAAAGACTTCCTGTGTTATATCTTCGGCGTCTTCCCTGTGGCTGACAATCCGGAGGATAATATTGAAGACCATCTTCTGATAAGCGGACACGATATGCGAAAAGGCAGAGGAGTCTCCGGCTTTTATACATTGTATCCAATACAAATCGTTTGATTTCTCCATTTTCAGATCGTTCGTTGCCGTTTAGACGCAAATACGAACGACAGGTTACAAAAATAAACAGAATAATTGAAGATTGAACTATTTTCATGTACGACTGTAACCTTTTTTTAAGACAGGAGTCAAAAGAGCAGATACAAAATGAAAATGTTTAACAATTAATATTTAAAATTATGCATGATTTAATGGCTGTACTTATTGTTGGTATTATTACCCTGGGTATTTATCGTTTGTTTGAATTGTATGCAAGGCGTAAAGAACGGATATTGATGGTAGAAAAATTCGCGGAAAATGCAAAACCGGTTGATCTGGATTTGAGTCTTCTTTTCTTCAAAAAACGGCAGCCCATTTATTCTACCTGGGCTTTGAAAATTTCCCTGTTGATGATTGGAATCGGATTAGGAGCAATTATTGCTTTCTTTATTCAATATGCAATGATTGGAGATTTATTGACGCAGGCTCACGATAACTGGGATATCAGACGTAATTTGGATGGGTTCAAAGAAACAATTTATTTCTCATGCGTTGCAATGTTTGGCGGAATCGGGTTGCTGACTGCTTATCTGATTGAATTGAAACAGCAGAATAATGATCGAAAGTAAGGTGTTTTTTTATACCCCGCACCAGCAGGGGTAATTGGAGGTTCAAAACTAAAAAAGATCGCAAAATTCTTGCGATCTTTTTTAGTGTGTTCCGCTATAAAAAATTAATAGCCGGGATTTTGTTGGTCTTTCAGGCTGGAATTTGAATCCATTTCGGATTTAGGAATGGGAAGCGCTACTTTGTAATAGCTCCAGTCGAAATCCCATCCTTCCTGTTGAATGGTAGGCAGGTGCGGGAATGTCAGCCCCTGACTGCGGGTAATGTGTTTGTGGTTACGGATAGCATCAAAAAAGCGATGGCCTTCTCCCACCAGTTCTTTACGACGTTCTTGCAGGACGCGGTCAAGCGTAACAGTAGTTCCTTCCACTGTATTGGTTTCCAATCCCCGTTTCGCTATCGGATCCAGGTATTTTACCGCATCGGCGTTTTGGTTGCCCAGGCGGGCTGCAGCTTCGGCTGCAATCAGGTAAAGTTCCGACAAACGCAAGACCCTCACGTTACCGTATCCGTAGTTGGATTCTCCGCTTTGCCGTGAATACTTCCAGAGGTAACGTCTGCCGGCTTTGCCCGAAGAAGTAACGTTGATGATACATTTATAACGGGCGTCATCGGTCTGGTCGCCCATCAGTTTTACAGTCCAGTCGTCGCTCAGCACGATGTCGTCGTAGCCGCTGGCATAAACAAGATAGCCGATATTTTCATTTCCTCCGGCGGTTTCGCCCGTCATGATCGGGAGTTCCCATAACGATTCCGTACCAAATTCGGCCGACCATGCGGATGCTGCCGTATATTCGCTTGCAGTCCACAATTTATAACCTTTGGCTTCAGCGCCGGCGACAGCTTCTTTAGCGGTAGCCAGGGCGTTCGTGTCGTCGCCTTTGTAGAGATAGGCGCGCGACAGCAGTTGCATAGCCGCCCATTTGTTGAAACGGCCGTTGTTTTTGTCGGATTTCAGCAATGCAACAGCGTCCGCCAGGTCTTTGATGAAGTATTCATAACATTGAGCGACGGTACTGCGCGTGGGTTTATAATCGGGATTTACCGGATTTTCGTCCCGGATAGGAACTCCCAGCGAAGCGCCGTTGTCTTTCTGGTAAGGATAGCCGTACAGGCGGGTCAGGTCGAAATAAGCCAATGCTCGGACGGTAAGAGCTTGTCCTTTGTAGTCGTTTCGCGTAAGAATATCGGCCTCGGTAAAAACCGGTACAGCGTCTATCCCAGTGAGCAGGGCGTTGACATTATTGATAATTTCATAATAATTTGTCCAGAAAGTGGAAGGCGCATTGTCTTTGGTGATGCTGAATTGATAGTAGCTGGACGTCCGTTTGGTAGAACCGTTTGCCTGCATGTCTTCACTCAGGGCGTCACCATAGTAAGTCATACGAGCGCCGTAGAGGTAATAGGAGCGAAGCATGGCGTAGAGTGCGTTTAAACGGGCATTTGCTTCGTTCAGGGAAGTAACGGGAGAGCCCGTTTCATTGATAGGCCGGTTCGACGGTTCGAGATCCAGCCAGTCGTTACACGAATTAAACCCCAATAACATTACGAATAGCATTGAGGCAATCGAAATCTTTTTTATAATGTTCATAAAATAATCCTCCTTTTTTAGAATTTAACATTTAAACCAATAGTGGCAGTTTTCAATGGTGGTTGTGTCCATTCCACGTATCCGCTGGCAGAAGCAGCTTCGGGATCGAACCAATCCCATTTCGCCCATGTCCACAGGTTGCTGCCCGACACGTAGAAGCGTACCTGTTCCAATTTTACCGTCCTGAGCCATTGTTTCGGTAAACTGAGTCCGAAAGTCAGATTTTTCAGGCGGATAAAGTCGGTAGAATGAATACGGCGCGTACTGGCGATACCCGCCATACTTTCGGAGCCGCGGTTAGCGACGAAGCGTTCAATATCGGTAACATCGCCCGGCTTTTGCCAACGATCGGAGTAGTATGAAGGAATGTTGGTTTCAATATCGCCGCCACCGTGATCCAGTTTCTGAGCGCCATTGTCGTAGGAATATCCGCCGAATTGGTAAGTGAGCAGGAAGCTGAGGTCGAACAGTTTATATTTTAACGTATTGCTCAATCCTCCGTTTACTTTCGGTTCGGGAGATTTGTACAGGATGCGCGAAGCTTCGGTGTATTTTTTTGTCGTTGTACGGTCGACGATTTTTCCGTCGTCATCTTGCGTATTCTTATAGAACATCGCTTCTCCATCCTGAGGATCGATGCCTGCAAATTCATACAAATAGTATGTATAATAAGGACTGCCGACCAGGTATATCATGTTACCGTTTGTGATCCGGGTTTGTACGCCGTCGAGTGTCAGGATCTTATTGGCGTTGTGTCCTATATTGAAGCTGGTAGTCCACGAAAAATCCTGAGCCGGGACTTCAATATTTTTTGAAACGATTTCAAATTCCAATCCACGGTTACGTATTTTCCCGATATTTCCCAGGTGGGAGGTAAAACCGGTGGTCGCTGATTGGGGAAGGTCGAGCAACAGATCTTCGGTAATTCTGTTGTAGTATTCAAAACTCATGTTGATCCGGTTGAAGAGTCCCAAATCCAATCCGATGTTCAGATTATAGTTCTTTTCCCAGCCGAGGTAGTCGTTTTTGAGCTGGTCGGCTGCAATACCGGATACTCCCTGATAAACATAGGAGGAGCTGATGCTGCTGAGCGGATAGTAACCGTAATAATCGGACGGTTGATTTCCGTTTATACCGTAAGAAGCTCTCAGGCGGAGGTTGGTGACGGTGGAGGTCAGACTTTGCATGAAAGGTTCGTCGATGATGCGGTATGCACCCGATATTGACCAGAAACTACCCCAGCGGGTCTTGGTGGACAGGCGCGATGAACCGTCGTAACGATAACTGAATCCGGCAAAGTATTTCGACTTGTAGTCGTAGTTTCCGCGCAGGATCACCGGGGTCGCCATGCGCCATGCGCTTGGATATCCGTTTACTGCGCCTATCGTACCGCCTAACCCGACGGAATTTAAATCGGGAATGATGAAGTTCGTTTTATTCCCATACAGGTAATCGGTGTCGTAAGTTTGTAATTCAAAGGCATATAAAGCATCAAGATTATGGTCGCCTATACGACGGGCGTACGACACTGTATTTGACCACAGTTGAGTTGCATATTCCCTTATGTATTCGCTTGCCGATCCGTTACTGCTTTTCCCGTTAGATGTTCTGGGATCGCTCCATGTATTACCAATACTCATGTTGTAATCGAAACTGTATGTACTTCTGAGTTTCAGCCCGTCGGTTACTTCATATTCCACGTATGGCGTTACAAAGAAACGGGTCAGTTTTGCTGTTTTGGAATCGTAATCCATTGAGAGTTTCGGGTTACGGTCGCTTCCATTGACAAAAGTGTGGTTATAATCGCCTTCGGGAGTCATTACTGCGTCCGAAGGAGTAACGGCGCGCCGTGAGGAATAGAAAGGAGAGGTATATTCCGTACCTTCACCATACACATCCTGGTTCAGGCGTGAACCCAGCAACTTGACGCCGAACTTGAAATTTTTATTTACATTGAAATCGGCGTTCAAGCGTCCGCTGATACGATCCATCCCTGAATTAGGGCTTGTTCCGTCCTGATTGGTATAATTTACCGCAGCATAATAGGATCCGGTATCGTTTCCACCAGTCAATGAAAGGTCGTAGTTACTGAAATCGCCCCTACGGAACAAGGCTTTATCCCAGTCCGACCAGCCGCTCCAGGGTTCCGGAGCGTATTTTGCGACGTTTTTCGTTACATAATCGTCTTCGCCGGTGTAGTTAGCGGCATTGGATACAGCTCCGTCTTTGTTTTGCCATTCGTTATGCAAACCCTCGGCTATCATTTCGGCGCGTTGTTTTCCACCCATTACGGCACGATAAGGCAGGGCGAAGTCGGTATAGCCCCTTTCGGCTTTCAGTGCAAATGCGGCTTTTCCTTTTTTACCCGATTTGGTAGTAATCGCTATAATACCGTTGGCAGCGCGCGAACCATACAAGGCTGCCGCTGATGCGTCTTTAATGACGGCAATATTCTCAATGTCGTCAGGGTTCAGGGTGGAAAGAATGTCCAGACCCGCATTGTTGCTGCTCAGACTTCCCAATACGCTCACGTCACCGGAAATGACCGGTACCCCGTCGATTACGTATAGCGGACTTGACGATGCGTTGAACGAACCGATACCGCGGATTCGCACGGTTTGAGGCGCTCCGGGCACGCTACTTCCTCCGCTGGACACGGATATTCCTGTGACGTTACCTTGCAAAGCGTCGGTGATGGATATGCCGGGAACATCCAGCTTACTGCTGTTCATTATAGAGGCAGAACCCGCATAAGCCGATTTCTTAAATGTCCCGTAACCGGTTACAACGACTTCCTGTAAGATGTTGTCATCCGGATCCAGGGTGATTTTAAGATCTGTTTTACCATCTACTGAAACGGATTTGGTTTTGTATCCCAAATAGGAAATTTCCAAAACTGCATTGGATGTAACATCCGTTAACTGAAAACTACCATCAAATCCGGTTACCGCCACTTGCCTGGTGTTCTTTACTGTTATCGACGCCCCAATGAGCGTCTCCCCGGAATTATCGTAGACAATTCCTTTTACTAACGGTAGTGTTTGTTGTGCATAAGTTCCAAGGGCTAGCAACCACAACATACATATACCTACAACTCGTTTAATCATAACTTTTTTAGTTTAAAAATTTTAAAAAACAAATGCAAATGTAACAAAAAAATACATTTTTTTTCATTATTCTTCATTTTAATTATTCACAACGCAGGGGGCTGGTTTGAAATTCACCCCTACAACGCGTCACTCGTAGTCGAGTCCGCGTCACTCGTAGTCGAGTCCGCGTCGCTCGTAGTCGAGTCCGCGTCGTTCGTAGTCGAGTCCGCGTCGCTCGTAGTCGAGTCCGCGTCGTTCGTAGTCGAGTCCGCGTCGCTCGTAGTCGAGTCCGCGTCGCTCGTAGTCGAGTCCGCGTCACTCGTAGTCGAGTCCGCGTCGCTCGTAGTCGAGTCCGCGTCATTCGTAGTCGAGTCCGCGTCACTCGTAGTCGACTACGCGTCGCTTCCATAGCCATATTTGCATCAATTCATTTAAAATATCTTAAAATCAGTTTTCAGAAAAATAAAAAAATAAAATGAGTATAAACATTATGAAGAAAGAATTTATCTTTGTCCAAATTAATTAAAAAAATCACATGAAAAGAACTCTTGCTTTAACAATTTTTATCTTCACTCTATCAATGGCATTTCCGGTGTATTCACAAACACTACCTGTAGCTGCGGGTAAGACAGCCGGCCCCCGGGTTAGTATTACTCTTAAAGGACAGGTTATAGATTCTTTGAGCCGGGAATCGATGCCTTATGTTACATTGAAAATCACGGAGTCCGGGAATCCGTCGAAAGTGGTTAAACTTTTATCAACAGATGATAGTGGTAAATTCAATGTGATATTGAATACTACCGGTAAATTTGATTTGCTTGTAAATACCGTGGGTAAGACTCCTTTGATAAAACCATTTGAAATAACCGGAACAGAAAAAACGGTCGACTTATCCGAACTGCCGCTTTCCGATAGCCAGAGCTTGGGTGAAGTTGTCGTTACTGCAATCAAACCGCTTGTTTCCGTAGATCTGGACAAAATTACTTATAGCATGCAGGATGATCCGGATTCTAAAACCAGCAATGTCCTGGACATGATGCGTAAAGTCCCGATGGTAACTGTAGATGCCGAAGATAACATTCAATTGAAAGGTTCTTCCAGTTTTAAAATATATATGGATGGAAAACCCTCCAACCTGATTTCAAGCAATCCGACTCAGGTACTTCGCAGCATGCCGGCCAGTATGATCAAAAATGTAGAGGTGATCACCGATCCCGGAGCAAAATACGATGCGGAGGGGGTGACCGGAATTATCAATATCATTACCAATAAACAACCGATGGGCGGATATACCGCTAATCTTGGAGCCGGAGTCGATACCCGTGGCGGATATAACGGAAGCGCTTATGGAACTCTGAAATATGGAAAATTAGGATTTACCGGAAATTATAGTTACCTGCATTTTAATAATCCCAAATCGGATTATGATTCTTATCGTGAGACTTATAATCCTTTGAATGAGAAATATTTATTCCAAAACGGACAAAATAAGTATGAAGGAAATTATCAGTTTGGTTCGGGAGAATTGAGTTATGATATTGATACGCTTAATTTAATTACCGCTTCATTCAACAGGTACGGAGGAAGTGGAGAGTCGAAAGGAGATGTTCATGTGAAAGCTTTGATGCCGGACAAGAATACCGTTGCATATTCTTACGATCAGGAATCGAAAAACAAGAACGAGTATGGAAGTACCAGCGTCAATGTGGATTATCAGCGTACTTTTAAAAAGAAAGATGAATTGTTGACGGCGTCTTATCGTTATAATTTATCTCCGAATGACTCGGAATCAGACACGAAAATTGAAAATCCGGTGAATTATTATGGCTATTGGTTGTGGCAGAAGACCGTCAATGATGCAAGTGATAAAGAACACACTTTTCAGGTGGATTATACAACGCCAATTGCCAAATTACATACAATTGAGGCCGGAATAAAGTATATCATACGATTGAATAACAGCGACACGGACAGGGATACCCTGGGTATTTTTACGAATCGGTGGGGAGCCATGGAAACGCCGATGAGCGAGTTTAAATATCGCTACGATATTATAGCCGGATACCTCGGATATAATCTGAAATACAAAAACTACGGTTTCAAGGCCGGATTAAGAATGGAAGATACAAAAACCAAAGCAGAATATCCATTGGAATCCCCAATGAATTTCGATAACCATTATAATACTTTGGTGCCTTCCGCAACAGTGACTTATCGGTTCAAGATGGTTCATAACATCCGGTTGGGGTATAACATGCGTGTCCAACGTCCGGGAATTTCACTTCTGAATCCTTATATAAATGATGCAGACCCGAAGTATGTCAGTTCAGGTAACCCAAACCTGGATGTGGAAAAAGCGCACAATATCGGTTTGACTTATGGCGTTTTCAAACCGAAATTCAATCTGAATGTCGGACTGAATTATAATTTTGTCAATAATGCGATTCAGCGGATTTCCCGGATGGAAGGCGATGTGACTCATTCGACTTACGAAAATTTAGGAAAACAACAAAGGACGGGTTTGAATGTTTATTGGGGATGGAACCCGATTAATAATTTGCGATTGAATATAAACGCTTCTGGAAATTACCTTGATATAGATGCTAATGACGGTTCCGGCAGAAAAAGTCACGGATTCACTGGAAATTTATTTGGAAATGCACAATATACTTTACCGAAAGATTTCAGATTGAGTTTTTATGGAGGAGGTTCCTCTCCGAGTGTTAATTTTCAAGGCGAAAATGACGGATTCTATTTCTATGGACTTGGCATAAACAGGTCATTCCTGAATAAAAAGCTGACATTATCTCTTAGCAGCATAAGTTTATTCAATAAATACCGTGATTTTACATCCAAAACAAATAAGAACTCGGATTATTATCAGGAATCTCATAATCGGGTACAAATGCAAAATTTTAATTTCAGAGTTTCTTATCAGTTCGGGGAAATGAAGCAACAAGCAGTGAAGAAAGTCCGTCGTAGCATCACAAATGATGATGTGAAAGCCGGGGAAACCAATTCCGGAGCTTCCGGAGAACAACAAGGCGGAGCCCAGGGAGGAGGAAATTAAAATTATTTTAATAGATTTATACTCTTAAATACTGATGGTCATATGAAAAGGTTTATTTTTTTAGTTAGTTTAATTCTGATCTGTTTTTCCTGCGAACAAAAAGGAAAATACGGAATAATAGGAGTAGTC
>JAIRZF010000144.1 GCA_031267385.1 Dysgonamonadaceae bacterium
AATAAAGGTTTATTTTTCCTTTGAAAGCATACGCCGCAATTTGTGTAGCCCGTCCTCTTTCAGAACCGGAAAGAGTAGACGGAAGTACGGAAATTGCGTACGTCAGATCCTTGATCAAATCATCTTTTATCGTTGCTATAGGCGTTCTTTCCAATGATGTTGCTTCATCATTTCCGCTTAGTACCTGCCTGAAATAGGGAACGTCGCCCCAGAGTTCAATTAAACGGAAATAAGCCAATGCTCTCAGAAAATAATTTTCACCGTTGATACGCTCCAGTTTTTGTTTCTCACCGGCAACAGTTTCTTTTTCAATCATTTTCTCTACATTCTCAATAATGAAATTCGTGCGGTCTATCACACGATACGCATTATTCCACATATATCCAAACCCACTGCCAATACCGCCTCCGGGATTCCAGGTACCAGAACCCAGGCTGGTGCCGCGGGTAAATTGAAATTCGCCTTGTCCGTCAAAATAATAGTCGCGTCCAAAAAGGGTGCGAGTCGCTTCATAAACACCCATTGTTATATTCAGAGCGTCATCCGTATTCCTCCAATACACTTCGGAAGATACCAGGGTAGTCGGATTTCTGTCCAGTAAGTCTTCAACACAGGAGGAAAACATACTCAGCGCTCCGGCAAGCAATATATAATATTTGAATCGTTTCATTTTATTATTCATTTTATTAGTTATCAAAATCCTATATTGATCCCGATAGAATATGTTTTAATCAAAGGATATATATCTATATTATCTCCTTTGGGTTTTTCCGGGTCAACTCCCGGCCAATCGGAGAAAGTAAGTATATTTTCCGCCGTAGCATAAATTCTTATACGATCGATAGAAATTTTCTTAAGGATGGAAGTCGGAATACTGTATCCTAATTGAAGATTCTTCAGACGAAGATAGCTGGCGTCGTACAATGTGTAGGTAGATTCGGAACGGTTTCGACTGCCTCCGTCACCGGTAAGAATTCTCGGCAGAGTGGCTCCCCGATTATCCAGCGTCCAGGTATCGTTCCAATGAAATTCCTGAAATCCCATACGATCGGCTGGGACATTTGTTTCATTGTAATAATCCAGCCAGAAATCCCAACGGCCGGTACTTGCCTGGAACAAAGCGGAAAGATCAAATCCTTTGTATGCTCCGTACAGGTTTAAACCGAATTGTCCGACAGGTTCATTCCGGTACCGGTCGGAATATGCTTTTTTATCCTCGTCATTTGCCTGTCCATCGCCATTCAAGTCTTTTATCATAACATCACCGGGAGCCATGTATTGGCTGGATTGATAAGGCGCGTTATAAATCTGATTCCAGCTTTGAATCAGTCCCGGATACGCTTCCATGGTGTAAAGGAATTGGTAGGGCATGTCGATAAATGTCCATCCTTTTGACAGGTATTCATTCCATTTTTCCAGCCTGTTCTGATTGTACGAAGCGTTCAGATTAACCGAATAATTGAACTCATTTACCTTGGATTTCCAGGTGATATTCGCTTCAAGCCCGCGGTTACGCATTTCCCCGATATTTACGCGGGGAGCGCTGTAAGCGGAAAGTAAAGTGGAAAGGTCAGATCCGCGGATCATCCCTTTGGTTAAACGGTCATACCAATCCAGTTCAAGTGTCAACCGGTTTTTCAGTAAGCCCAGATCCAAGCCGATATTGATCACATCGGTAGATTCCCATGATAAATCCGGATTGATCATTTTATTGGCGCTGAATCCTTTTACAATGGATCCATTCAGGATGTAATTGGTGGTAGCAAAGGTGTTCTTTTGTTCATAACGGCCGATAATGGATCCGGAATTATTCCCCAAAGATCCGTAAGAACCCCTGAACTTCAGATTGCTTACTTTGTCTTTCAAGCCTTCAAAGAAGTTTTCTTCGGAAATACGCCATCCTACTGCTGCAGAGGGAAAAAATCCCCATTGATGACCCGGAGTAAACTTGGAAGAACCGTCATAACGGAAGTTCGCTTCAAACAGGTATTTATCTTTGAATGAATAGTTCACGCGTCCGATGAAAGAACGCAAGCCTTCATCGTCCGAACTTCCGCCATTGGTTTGTTGAGAAGCGGAAGCTGCATCCAACTCCGTCAGGGAAGGATCCAGACGGTCTTTACGTCCGGCGGTCAAAGACCGGTTGAACCAATACTCTTCCGTCCCGGCCACCATCACGGTAAGTTCATGAATATCATTGAAGCGTTTATTGTAATTTAGGCTCCCTGAGAATAAGGTTTTATGACCTTGAGTTATCGTATTGCTCATTCCGTCGTCGGGCGGCATAGTCCGTGCAAGTAAACCCGTCTGGAAATTCCATTGGGAATCCACATTCTGATAACTTTTAGTGAATTGATTGTAATACCGGAGAGCGTATCCTATATTGAATTTCAATCCTTTTATAATTTCCCAGTCTCCATAAATATTGGCATTGTATTCCTGACGCGTCCTCTCATTGCTGTATAACTCGTACTCGGCAAGCATATTTCCGGCGGCGGAATTTTCTCCATAAGCCATTGCTCCTCCATATTGCCCGGTTTCCGGATGTTTATTCAGAATACCGGATACGGCATAACGCAAGCCTCCATTTTCCAATCCGGCTCCGCGGGGATAATCCGTTTGCGTCCATTGTCCGTCAGTCCTGATCCCGACAGAAATATTGTCTCTTATTTTATAATCCAGGTTGAACCGCATGTTATAACGGTCATAATTATTATTCAGCTGCAAGCCTTTTTGATCCATCACCCCGGCGGAAAGATAGAAATTCACTTTATCCGTACCTCCGGAGGCCGATATGTTGTGGTTTTGTACACTCCCCTGACGAAACATGGCATCAAATTGATCCGTATTGGGGAATAAAATGGGATCGACCAGACTCATTGCCATCCACTGTTCAATGCTTCCTTCCCTGAATCCGGAAGACCTGTTCCCGGTGAGGCCGGCACGTCTTTCCAGAAGCATTGCACGGGGATAATCGGCTAAATAATCATAAAAATTTGTAGGATCTGAAACGCCATATGATCCTGTATAACTGATTTTTGCCTTAGACTGATCTTTGCCTGTTTTGGTTGTGATAAGTATAACTCCATTTGCAGCCCGTGACCCGTATACGGCAGATGACGCGGCATCTTTCAGTACGGAGACACTTTCAATGTCATTGATGTTGATCCGGTTGATGTCGACATCCGGCATCCCGTCTACAACAATCAAAGGACTGCTGTTACCATTAACGGATCCGAGTCCCCTGATCTTCAATCCGGCGCCGTCAAATCCGGCAAAACCGGTGGTTTGCATGACCGTCAGTCCCGGCACCAATCCGGATAAGCCGGAGGATACGTTGGTTAACGAACGGCTGGAAATGTTCTCATCGAACTTCACGGCCGCTACCGCACCTGTAAGGTTCACTTTCTTTTGTGTTCCGTAACCGACGACGACAGCTTCATCCATTATTTGCTCGTCTTCCTTCATGATAATATTCCAGTCGGTCTTGTTTTTTACCGGAACTTCCAACGAAGTATATCCGATAAAAGAAAAAACCAACACGGCATCATCGTTCGGAATAGAAATACTGAACTTTCCGTCAAGACCGGTAGTCGCTCTCTGCGAAGAAGCTTTTACCGCTACGGAGACCCCCGGCAGAGGGCCGCTCTCGTCGGAAACGACTCCGGAAATTCGTACCGGTTCCTGCTGAGCGTCCATCAATCCCGCTCCTGCATTGTTTTCACTTCCTGCAAAAACGACAGAATTACAGGAAAGAAATAAAAACAGGATGAAAAGCGCTGTTTTTTGGTGTGTTTTACCAAAGTAACGAAACTTTGATAAAGATTCTTTTTTCATACGTACTTGAATTTATTTGTTAGTAAAATAGATTAGTGTAAAACTCGCATTTTGAATGTATCCATAGGCTCTCTGATAATGCATTATAATGTATAATATCACAGTACAATTTTATGGATTTTTTAGCATTTGGAGGTAGAATATCTTTCATAAAAGGTTTATTTCCTGTTAAAATTGTATAAATTGTGGTAAATGACAAGTATTTTCCGGAGGAAAGAAGCTGAAACTTTTTTATAGCAGATTCTGGTTTGTCTTTATGGATTTACTCATCAATGTCCTGGCTTAACTCTTTCTCAATTTCTTCAATAGATGGAAGTGAAGATATTCAGGCTCAAAATCCCTCGTTTTCAATTCTAAAACTATATAACAACGCAACTCCAAATGGTAGAAAAGCAAACGTATATGGCCCAAGGAATTTGTGTTTCACTAAAAAAAGTTGACTCATAAAAGAGTTAATTATGCATTTACAGACAAAGAAACAAGAGTTGTATTTTAATTACACAAAGAGTATGGCTATGGAGAAAGACGGATATCTCGCATTTTACCGATAGGTCATACTACGGTATCAAGATGGATTGCTATCTTTGCAGCGGAAAAAGGTAAAAAAACCATTCAAATGGTAAAGTCAAAGTCAGCAATACCTCCGGCGCCGGTAGCCACTCCGGTTAACGAGGTTCGATCCCTTCAGGCGGAGGTTGTCCGTTTGCAGGCTCAGCTTAAAGCCGCGAATTTACGAGCGGATGCGTACGATGAGATGATCAATGTCGCAGAGTCCAAGTTCAAGATAGCGATAAGAAAAAAAGTTGGCGCCAAACGGTAGAGAACCTGCATGCAAAGGCTGCTCGGGATTATCCGGTAGCAGGTCTTTGCAAGCTGTTTGGCGTAACCAAGCAGGCCTATTACAAGTATGATGAGAATGCGGTTCTTCTCAAAGTCGTC
>JAIRZF010000166.1 GCA_031267385.1 Dysgonamonadaceae bacterium
CGTACAATTTCGGTAATATTCCTGTTCTGATACGTAGTATCGTCATTACCCTGATGCCATGTCCAGTAAAATACGGCTATAAACTTATCCTTTCGTTTATCGCCTGCTTCGCCATATTCGCGGACTTTACGCCCAAGTGCGTCTGTTGCAACCCACTGATCACTGTTCACCTCGTTTTGAGCAGTAATATTACATGCAAAAAACGCTGTCATAAACAAACCAACTAAAACTCTTCTCATAATTATTATTATTTTTTCCATAAAAATCTTCTGTTAATACCGGGAAAACTCTTCGTTCAACCAATTCATATGGCTGATAAAGAATTGACGGTCACATTCCACTTCTTTTTCATAAGAACCCATCGGAACGCCTCCCGCACTTATGCGAGTATTCATAATATCCCATCTTTTGAAGTTTAATGCCTGAGACTTTTCGAGCAACTCTACGGTGTCGTCCATGTATTTAAGAATTTCGTCCGTAACATTCAGTCTGTTCCACAGTTCTTTTATTTTTGTTTTGAAAGCCGGGTCTTCCAGCAACCGGTCGAAATAGAATTTGCTGCTTTCATTCGAAACGTAATAATTAGCCGGTTTCGGTCTTGGTCCTTCATACCAGCCAATGCCGAGAGAGAATTCAAAATCCCAGACGGGTCCCATATAAAGTTTTGAATCGCCCATATCATCTTTGGTGAGATATATATTTGTGTCAATATTGGCTAGAATATTCTGGAAGACAAACCACAGTACGAGGCTTTCCATATCTATATAGCGTTGATATCCGGTAACCGGATCGTTGAATGTTGAAGATTCAAGGACGGCTTCAAATTCATACATATAGTTTTTGATATAATTCAATTGTTCATCGGTCAGTTCGTCTTTGGGATCGGGATTTTTAAACGTGTATCCGAGACCTCTTGGGGTGACAAAATATCTTTGTTCTTCGAGATAGTATCCGTTACGTTCAAACAGGAATCCTGTTTTGGGAATATTCACCCGGTTGTCATCCTGTTTTATGTGCTCGGTCAACTGGTAATTACCAAGGTATTCACCGTTTAACACAAGTTCTACAAACCGGTCATCGGACGTCCACGGGAAATTCATCAGTTTGCTCAATTTAAAGGCAATGCCGGTACGCAGGAGTGTCTTGTCGCAGTAATTGGCCAGCAAAGCCCAGTCTTTGTCATTCCCCATGCCCATAATATCGGCCTTATCATCCAGTTTCAGCTTGTATGGCTTTTTAGGATAAGTCCAGGTTGAATCCCCGCGTCCTCTTATCCTTAATGAATTTTCCGAAAGGACTTTTCCGTCTTCCTTGATCACCATCTTTCCCTTTACGTATATATCTTTGGAAGTGATTGCTTCTTCATTTTCAGTGTTGATGTATACAACGGGAATGCCCGTATCGACAAGGTCTCCATCGAAGGAAATATCGAAAGTCAGCTCGCATCCCCTTGCGGAAACAGTTGCTTTAGCAGTTCCTTTTTTAAATATGTCGGCCGACCAGCCTACTTTAAAAGAGGTATTCGGCTTTTCCGTTCCATCGGTATAAACTTCTGCAATCTCCAAGCCTGTAAAATCGGGTTCTTCGCCAAGCCGGAACGAAGTCTTATCGGGCAGTTTTGTTATTTCGATGTTTAAAAACACCGACTCCACCGGCCCCACCGGCTCCACCGGCTCCTTCTCATCTCCGCAAGACAATAAGAATAGAGACATTACAGTGCCGATTATAAGAATTTTTATCTGTCTCATAGTTCACAGTTCACAGTTAATAAAATATTTCTACCCAGCGAGTATTCCATTGTGCCCAGGAATTAATGCCGTAGGCATAAGAAACGTATTGTTGCCGACCGGATTTTATATGTCCGCTTTTATCCCCACTCCATCCGCAGTTGTGAATTCCGGGCATTATATTTTCCCGGTATTCGGCTATCTTCTCGAATTTCAATCCGTCGATGGAATTCCACAATACCAAATATCCTCTGTCCGACATTCTCGACGCAGTATGAATAGCTTGAAAGGTACCGGTATCTTCGCGATATTTCACATCACAATGATCTGCCGTATTGATCGACGATTTATCTATCGCACATCCTTTGAGCTGCAATGCGGCAGGCCAGTTCAAGTCGTTGGCATCGGCAGTAGCAACGCGGGTCTCCAGGATATTGACATCTTCCCAGGTATAATAAAAATACAACGTCCCGTTCAGCACAACCATACTTGGTTCGCCGGCGCCCCAGGAATCTTTATGACCGTCAAAAGCAACAACAGGTTTCGGATTGTCGCTCCATCCCGTGCCGTCCCATTTCTCCCAAGGCCCGCCGGGGTTTAAGGAACGAGCGACATACACATGATTGAAAAGACCTCTTGTATCTTCCGTCGAAGTATAACCGGCATAATAATACTGTCCTATCCTTATCAATCCGGGATCGCAAACGGACAGAGCGTCAAGAGTGTATTCGGTGGGCTTGAGCGTCATCTGGTCTTCAGTCCATGTTTTACCGCCATCGCTTGACCTTCTGTATGCCGCCTGGTCCCAGTACACTGCAAAGGAGGTTTTGGAACAGGATATAAACGATTCGAAGGATTCGGATACGGGCGAACCGTTCAAAAAATTATAAACGCCTTCTCTGACATTGTTTTTCCATACGCCGGCAGTGCCCGAAGGTTCGCTTAACACCCAGAGATATTCACCTGCGGGAAACTGCTTATCGTCCTCCGAAAGCATCAGGTTCTGATTGTCTTCGTAATTCACAAATCGCTTCGACAAAACGGGATTCGACAACGATTCATCATACGATTTATTCCATTTGTAAAGCGTCAGAGTAAGACTGCTGTTTGTAGTAGCCCAACTGGGGCACGAGACAGATATGCCGTGAAAAGGCCGGTCGACGGAGAATCTTTGTCCGCATGTTGTATTCCCCATTAGTTGCAACGGCGAATGATTGCCTTCCGAAAAATTAACCATATCTTTTCCAAACACACCGCCCGGTGCGGCAAACCAGGCATCTATGGTATTATCCTCGTTTATGATTATAGAAGGGCCGTACCTGTAAACACCTGCTACGTAAATATCCCATCCGTTATCTTTCAGGCTGAAAAACAACAATGAACCTTGCGTTATCCTTATCCTTTGTGAATCACCCGCTTTATTTCCGATTGTTATTACAGCGCTGCGTTTGTCTTTCGTCACATTTTTCAGAACGTTGAAGGAAACAGACCTGTTACCCGATCCTTCGTCTTTCACCCTCTCAATCCATTCCGACGCATTATCCGGCTCGTATGATACGGCAGGATTATCGGCCGGATTATTTAATTCCACCGTTATTGTTTCACCACTGGAAGCGACATCCACTTCTTTCGCAGTAATAATTCCGTCGCTCCTGTCCTTATTGTCCCTGCATGAAGAAAGGAAGACGATAAGGGTTATTAAACAAACTATGCGCGACATATTCATGATTCTCATACTTATTTTTTATACAATTCGGGTATCACGGGACGTGAATCGCCGTGATCGCGGGTAACATTTATTCTCCAGTCCATGTTGTTGACATATAAATGGCGGAAGTCAAACGGCTGCGGTATCCATACCCTGAATACGTTTCTTTCCTGCCAGGTATTGCCTGCCGATGCGTAATCGCACATCGGAAGCTCATGCCTACCACCGCTCTCGTCGACAACCGGTACGTCGAACATCATCCAGATGTCGTTCACGGCGGAATCGACATGCCGGGGTTTGAGCAAAATAGAGCCGTCGGGGTTATTGTCGAATTTGTATCTGTACATGGGTGGTTCGTCGACTCCGTCGCGCAGGGGAACAAGGCGCGTATCAAAGGCCAGTATGACGGGACCGCGCTGAATCGCCCTGTAATTTACTTCCGGAGATATGACGGCGACCTTTGCCGTCAGATCAAAAACCAGCTCTATCCGGTCATTGTTTTTCCATTCTCCGGAAATGGAAAAATATTTGCCCGGAGGTATCGGGGCTTCAACCGCCTTTCCGTTAACGCTGATCCTGGTTTTACCGCTCCATTCGGGTATTCTCAGAGATACGGTAAAATATTCCTTCACGGGTATTTCAATTTTTACGCCGACCCGTTCCTCTACGGGGTATCCGGTTTCCATAACAAGCAAGGCTTTTTGGTTTCCCCGTGTTTTGAATCCGGCTTTAAGCGGTGCGTAGAGGTTGACCGCAACGCCATCGTCCGATTTCATTACAGCCCACGAGGGTGTCAGCAACATTGCCCTCGGACCGTTTGCAACGCAGCAACTCATTATGACGTCGGGAAACTGCAGGTGGCTGGGTACGCGCTCGCCCATCAAACCGGTATAGTAAGACCACCAGTCTCCGTTTGGCGTTTGGGAAGCCATCAGGGCGTTGTAGAGTGATATTTCAAGCTGATCGGCGTATTTGCTGTCTCCCGTAAGACGCAGCATCTGATATAGCAGTTTCATCCATGTAACCGTGACGCATGTTTCAAGTCCCTGATAAAGGGCGCCGTGCTGACAGGCTTTTCCGTCACACCATATCTCGTGCACGGATCCCGACCCGACCAGCATTATTTCATCCCGGATTATTGAACCGACAAACAATGAACATGCTTCGAAATATGTCCTGTTACCCGTTATCCTGTATAATTCGCATAATCCTTCGAAACACGACATCATTTCATAGGCTTTCGGCACACCTCCCATTTCGCGGAGAGGCGCCCGGTCAACGGCATCCTGTATCAATCTCAATCCTCGCGGCGCAAGTTCGTTGGGTTGATCCCAGAGCGAGACGATATGCCGGGCATACTCCAGAAAGCGTTTGTCGCCTGTTTTTTCATATAACAATGCAATCGGTTCGAGCACGGAACTCGGAGCGAGGCCTTTCCAGCCAATCCATCCCGTAGCTGCCAGATTGACGCCCGATTCAGGCCCGGATTCTCCGATCAAATGAACGGCTACTTTTATTGCCGCATCCAGGGCTTCGGCATCGCCGGTCTGGTCGTGATATGCCAGCAGACCCAGAAGAACGTATTTCCGCCCCCATACATCCCAGTTTTTGAGATGATGCTCGTCGGGATAGGTTCCTATGTATCCGTCGGCTGTCTGACTTTTAAGGATTTTATCCACTGCCCCGTCAATTATTTCCCTGTGCTTCTGCGTTGGAGAATAACCGTATCCGAGCATGGCGGAGGTAAACCATTTGCCCCAAAATTCGCTTCTGAATCCCCAAAATTCGTCGTTTCTCAAATAAAACGGACGGACTACCCGGTCGACGTCCTGAGCCATAACGCGGTTTTCAATGCACAAATCTATCTTTTTTCCTACATATCCGCCTATTTTCAGACTTCCGTATTCCGAGGGATACAGCTTGTCCGCAGTTTTTCCGTCCAGGGCTTCTACCGTAACCGGACATAAAAAAATTATAATTGCAATGTATAAATTCAGCTTCATCGGTTTATTATTTTTATAGGTTTAAGACTCGCACATAATCGTTATCGGGACAAAATGCCGTTTCCGGCGGTATTATAATCGGGAGATCCCTGAAAAACTTTGTAAAACGACATAAAGGTAAAATATAAATCCGGATTTTCAGCATGTAATTTATTAAAAAAAACAGATTCCGCGGATTCCGGGTGTTTTCTCCACATTCAGGGGTGGAATCCACGGATTCCGGGTGTTTTTATCCGCTCGCATCCGGTTTCATCTGTTATACCTGAATCTGAAACGGCCGTTGGGCGCACTGTCGCCATCGCGCATACATTCTTTTATATCACCCGATTCAACGGCATTGTCTATCCATTTGAAATCGATTGAATAACCTGAAGATCCGGAAATGCCAAGAGCTGAAAGCGGAATCGTCAATTCCATTTCGTTTCCTGCCGCGCTGTAACTTACATCCCGCACTTTTTCCCAGTTCCATCCTCCCGTACTGCGTTCGAGTACGGTTGAGTTGCTGCTGTTTACCGTGTTGTTGACAACATATCCGAAGCCTTCCCAGCTGGAATCGCCGTCACTGTCATTTCTCTTTACATCCAGAAACAGACGCATCCATCGGGAATCGGTATAGGGGCTTATGTCGGACGCTGTTTTTACATAGAAATAAATATTTTGGTCACCAGCTGCCACGCGGGTTTCGACAATATCGTTTCTACCCGTGCTGTTTGTCAGCGTTCCGACCCGTCCGTAGCCATAGTGGTTACGGTTCACGACGTCGCCCTTATCGTCGGTAAAGACGGATTTCACGCTCTCCCAGTCGCCAAAGCCTCCTCCCATCTCCATGTCATGTACTTCCCCGTCTGCTTCAACAGGCTTGACGCCTTTGTATTTGCGTACAAAGTCGGTCATATAATAATAGTAATTGTCGCCGAATCCTCCTTCCACAGGTTCAATGTCGCGACTGTACTCGTGATTGTATTGATCCACAAAGTAAGAATCTCCGCTTACGATAGGTTTGCCGAGAAACGAACCTGCCGCTCCGTCGGTGAATCTCATTGCCACCCATTCGTTCCATCCGGTTATGAATACGATTTGAGGATTTGCTTCCAGCGCTCTTTTCATCTGCAGTTTGAAATAAACGCCTTCGGCGGATTGTTCGGAGGTGACGTTCGGTGGCTGCGATTGCCCGTCATGGCTTCTTCCGATATTTGACGTGGGATGCGTTGCCGGAAGGATTGACATTTGTTCTTTCGAACTTGCGGAACTCTTTCCGTAATTCTGGGGATAGTAATCGCCCCAGGTCCATTTGTTGCTGCCGTCGCCAAACCAGCTTTGGCGGCTGTCGAACCATGAATGACGGCGTATGAAAAAGGCTTTCTGCTCGTCGGGCAATCCCGGATCGTCGGGACACAGTATCAATGGCTTTCCGTTCCATTTAAACCATAAATCGGGATAGAGTCCCGATTCGTAAAATTCCCTGTATATGGTATTCAACGTCCGTACCGGATCGGAATTAAGAAGAAAGGCTATTTGCGGCGTTCTGTTTCCCTCGGCCCTCATTGCGGTATATTCCTCGCACAGTATCTTTACGGTCGGAAGATAATGATATCCGTTGGTGACGTCCAGGAATATGACGTCGATGCCGGCGTCGGCAAGCATTTGTGCATGTTTGCGGATTACCCACCGGTCATTCGATACGTAATAGTCCAGATAGGGTTTACCCCAGTGATGAAAAGCGCCCGCAGGTCCGTATGCCGGATTCCCCGGATCGGCTTTCAGCAGCTCGTTTATATCATAGGGACTCTTGATGTCGGTAGCTGCGGGAACCTGAACTTCATTATGATCCGAGTGAACGTCATATCCATGCGCTCCGATCCATATAAAGTAAAAGATTCCCACAAAACGGTCGTCTCGATATTCCGGATATTCGCTTTCAAAAGCAAATTCCCCGGTGGAATATCGAGCCGTCAATCGTGCCGCAGGATATGCGGAAATTTCATTGTCCGGCTCTTCCGGCTTGCCGGTATCGACTTCCGCATCGGAGGGTTTTCCCGAACATGCTGCAAAAAGCAGCAAGGTCAGTAACACGTTGAAAAAAGTTTTATGGAACATGGGGTTGGAATATCATTTTTATTTTATGCATACCATTCCCGTTTCCGGTTTTTTAGATTCTTAATCGTTTCAATACAGATATTGACGTCGTTCACGACCTGAAAATCAAACATCCCGACACAAATAAAATCAGCGCCGTTCTCGAAAGCCCAATTGAAACCATCTTCAGGCGTAATAGATCCTGCGGCAAGCACTTTGAAACCCATCACCGGCACTTTGGTACGATTGACAAACTCTATCGTTCGGTCGGGGAACGGACAGAAACAATTATCGTGAAACATGTTGTGATCCAAATGGAGTGTACCATCCACTTCGAAAGGTTTTCTGTTTTCACGAGGATGAGCCGACCAGTAATTATCGTGGTGCATGGTTTTCATGTAATAGTCGGGAATGATACCTTTTTCTTCACAAAGAATAAAAGAATCAATGGTATGCGCTCCCATTCCGGCAACAAAACCCTGTTTCCTGATTCTGTCCATCAGTCCGGATATCACATCAAACTTTTCATCCCGTACAAGCCAGTCACACCAATTTCCCTGCAACTGAATTATATCCATCCCGTTATCAATGGCTTTAGTGACATTATCATAAATATCTGTGTTTTTTTCGTCTATACCGACTTGAACGATCACCTTGATTTTACTCCCCGTCAGTTTTTTATATTTGGTCATCATCGACATGGTAGGATAACCGATATTGATGGAATTGACGCCTGCCTGTTCACATAACATTAGTGTTTCAATTATTTTATTTTCCGTATTATATGCCTTAAAAAGGCTTCCCGCATAAATTAAATCCCGTGCATGCGCCCAACCGCCAATCAGGTTACCGCCCATTATCAAACGACTCAGTTCCATATCTTTTATCTTACCTTTGGGAAGTTCGCCTTTCAATTCACCCAAAGCGACTTGATTGACTTGTATCGTAGCGCCAGACATAGCATCCACGCCAGACAGCTGTTTACTCCGGTAAGCGCCCCATCCAAAAGCGCCCAAAACAGGCAATGTGACAAGGTTTTTCAATGCTTCCCTCCGAGAATTTAATCCGGAGGATTTTTCTTTTGCGTTTTCTATGAGAACAGGATTCGTCCTTGATTTTCTCCACCATCCGATAAAGTCCTCCAAAGCATATCCTTTTTCCGTATAGAAAAAGAGAAATGTAAGAGCCGCTGCCTCTATGAAAATTTTATCGACAATATACAACGTGCCATCACCTCCAAGCAATGAAATACCGAAAGGTGGATATGCAAAGTAATACAAGACAAGTAAAAGTGTACCGGCAAGCGATGCCCAACGGCTATACAATCCTATGAATAAAGACAATCCAATCAGTATTAATCCCCAGATATTCATAAAATCAACGATCTGTAACACCGGCGGCGAAGCGGCAAGCCAATGATAAAATCCGGACAGAAACCCGTATGTGTTATTCAGATAAGATTCCGCAGACCAGTGATTTGCAAATAATTTTACCAAGCCTTCGTATAAAAAATGCCAGCCAATGGCGATGCGAAGGATGGTAACAACCAATTTCATTTTTTTATTTTCAACCATAATCTTATTTATTATTTATTATTTCAATATTTCATCTGCATAGCGTGCGTAATGACTTGTCATTCCGGGCGAACTCCGCCAGCCGCCGAGA
>JAIRZF010000176.1 GCA_031267385.1 Dysgonamonadaceae bacterium
AGACTTACGACGGCTCAAACGCCGCCACAGTCACCGCCGTTACGTTCAACGGACTTGAAACCCTAGCCGCAGCAGACTACACCGTGAACAGTTCAACCTTTAACAATGCCAACGTCGGAGACGACAAACCGGTCACGGTCAGTGTAACGCTGAACGACACCGAAACGGCAAACAACTACAACCTGACCAACGGCAGCAGTAATAACGACAAGTTGACGGGCAACATCACAGCAAAGGACATCATTGTGATTCCCGACGAAAATCAAAGCAAAGTTTACGGACAATCCGATCCGGAACTCACGTACGCCTACGAACCGGCATTGATAGGAGGTGATGCATTTACAGGAGCCCTCTCACGCACCACCGGCGAACCCCCGGGTACATACCCTATCCTGCAAGGCACGCTCGCCCTCTCGTCCAATTACGAGTTGACATTTACGTCGGGCGTGCTCTTTACCATCGACCCCACTAATCTAAGTTTGCTTCAGGATTTGGAAGACGCCGTCATCTGTGTCGGCGAAAGCCATACGTTCGAGATTGTGGCCGAAGGAGACAACCTGAGCTATGAGTGGTACTACGGAAACGAACGCATCACAGGAGCAAACAAGAATACCTATACGATAACGAACGCAGAATTTCGCGATTACGAACGTTATTACGTGATTGTGAGAAGTGATCTCAGCAGTTATCGCTCCAGTATTTACAGTAAGAGGGTTCGTCTCTGGGTAGCCGATCAGTTGCCGGAGAGCCTGCGATTCGTCGAATTTCCATCCACAGCGACTACAGGGAAAACCTACCTCATCAAATTGGATGGTTATCCGGATGTGACACAATACATTTGGAGTTATCGCGTAGGGGCAACCCTTGTGGTTGCCCAAAATGCGGTTATCCCAACCACCGTTGCCCAAAACACCAACGATGGCGTTACGTTCTCTCCCGAAACAGGCGGAGTAGGGAATAATGAGACCCTGGCAACGTTCGGCGCTCTCTCGGCAGGCCAAGGCCTGCTGACCGTGACGCTGGAACATCCATGCGGCACACGGCAGGCAACGCAACCCATCCTGGTGCAATATCCGACCGGAGTTGAGCAGGTTGCCGAAACGGCAGTCCGGGTCTTCCCGAATCCGACGTCTGGCATCATCAAAGTTTCCGGCACAAAGTCGAACCAATTCATCCGCATAGTAGACATCACCGGTTCCATGAAAGGAAACTATCCTGCTCAGGATGGCGAAACAACGATCGACCTGACGGGCTACAGCAAAGGTACATACCTGATTCAATACAATGGCAAGACGGTCAAGGTGGTGAGTAAATAAGGAATGCCTTCCGGGTAATTCATATTTCTTATATCGAATTCACGTTAAATTATAAAAAATGGGGTTCATACGGAACCCATTTTTTGTTTTTCACTATTCATTATTCGGTTATTTCAACATTATTCTTACCTTTATCCCACACAAATTCACATGCATGCAGGACATTATGTCAACCTGTGGTGTATAGTGGAGGCTGTTCCAATACGAAGTCAATAACCCTCAATTTCATGCCCGTAAATAAATATGCTTTTGCAAGATATTATTTAATAGATGCTATTTTAAGAAAAATGAATTATGTAAAAACATCTTATATTGTTGAATCCTGTAATGCTAAGTTAGGATATTCTGTGTCACAAAGAACCATTCAGAAAGATTTGGATGCAATGAGAAATGATCCGTTCATCGGTTTTTTTGCTCCAATTGAATATTGTAAGAAAAGAAAAGCATATTATTATTCTCATGCCAACTTTACTTTAACAACGCTCAATTTTTCAAAAGAGGAAGTAAAGATTTTATTGATTCTTATTGATTTTCTAAAAAATAAAGTGGATGATGAATACATAGAAATATTGGATCGATGTATTTATAAAATAAAAATACTATCTTCTTGAAGGATGGCGAAGTAAAAATTCGCCAATATGGAATACATTTGAGTTTCAAAAAAAAGTATGATATACAAGCCTCTTATATTATTGACCCGGTTGTTGAATGATCATTTGAAAAACTATTTCAAGTTAAAGAATGATATTGTGTATCTAAGTTCTGTTAATGATCGGGAAAAAACGCTGTCTTCAAACAGGGTGAATGTTACAATGGTCAATATTGAACGTGAAACGGCGGGAGGAATTCAGATGTCCAGACAGCACATTGGTAAAAATCTGTCGGCAAGGATAGCTCCAGGTTGGCAAATTAATTTATATGTTCTTTTCTCTGTCTTATTTCAGGAAAAACAATACAATGAATCCCTCCGGATTTTATCGGGAGTCATGTCGTTCATTCAGAAAAAAAACAAGTATGATGAACAAGATACGGATATTCCTTTTGCAATAGAACCCGTTAATTTATCTTTTCAGGAATTGTCTAACCTTTGGGGAATTTTAGGGGGCGTTTATTATCCATCCATATTGTGTAAAATAAGAGTTTTAACAATAGATGAACAGGAAATCATTGATCTTTCCGGAATTATCATGGGAAAGGAAGAAAATGTAAAAGCAGACTTGCAATGAGTAGTCAAAAATACAGGATCGGTGTTGTTATTGATTTTTTTCATGATTATTTTATGAATAAACAATGTCATCTTATTTTACAACCTGCAACGGGAGAGACAAATGCATTGTTGGCGAGACTTGGGATTTTGATTCGTAAACAAAATTACTCCTGGATATTATTAATGCCCGAAAAAAAAGATGTTGAATCTGCATCGGAAGAAATTATTCTTGAATTTGAAGTAATCTGCCGGGACGAGCTTTTTTATTATTACACGATTCAAAGGAATATCGGCAATGGGAAAAATTGGACTATTGAATATGTAGGGCTCAATGGAATTTATAGCAGATTGAAAATACTGTTGAATGAAAATTTACGATCCGACAAGTCTTACCATATCCCTGTTAATTTTGAAAGTCAACATAAATATTGGGAATTTATATTAATCCCTAAATTTACTGATTTTAGTACAAAAATAAGATTGTCGGAGGACAAAAACAGGATTCAATTTAATCCTCCCGAAGTAATAGATTTTCCTGAAAAGCAATCTGCATACCAAATTGTTACAACAAATAAGATTAAGTTGATGGAAAAATACGATTATAAATTGAGATTATGGGAAATGATGCATAATGGAGAAAAAACATTAAATAATTCAATTCAATATCCCAAACCTCAATCTATATCAACTATCAGTGCAAAAGATACAATAACAAGTTACATATATTATTAACCCATTGGGAATAAAGAATGGGAAATTAATTTCATTTTCCACTCAATTCTCGATTTTTAATTTTTGAAAATTATGTGTGCCATGAAAACACCAGGGGTCTACATTGTGGAGAAAAATGCATTCCCTAATTCAGTAGTTGAAGTAGCTACAGCAGTACCGGCTTTTATAGGATATACCGAGAAAGCCGCGAATGGTAACAAATCCCTTTTGAACAAACCGTGGAGAATCACCTCTATGGCGGAGTTCCGCTCTTATTTCGGAGATGCTCCCAAGCCTCAATTCACTATTGAGGAAGGAACGGGAGAATCTGCAATTCAATTTGATGGTAAAACCTGGCTGGTGAAGCGAAAGTACCAGTTTACATTTTATTACAACATCCTTTTGTTTTATGCAAATGGAGGCGGCCCTTGTTACATCATTTCTGTAGGCGATTACTCTTCTAATGGAATTGAAAAGGATAAGCTGGAACAAGGGATCCTTCCATTGATAAAAGAGCAGGAGCCAACGATGGTTGTTATCCCGGAAGCTGTTAATCTTAGCGGTTCAAGCGACTGTTATGCAATCCAGCAGGCCATGTTGAAGCATTGCGGGTATGAGATGAAAAATCGTTTTGCTTTGCTGGATATATTTGATGGTTACAAAGACAGAAAAGATCCCGATGGGGATGTCGTCAATAATTTCAGAGAAGCTATTGGGAGCGAATTCCTGGATTTTTCGGCTGTATATTATCCCTGGTTGAATACATCCATTGTACAAGAAAATGAATTAAACTATGAGAATCTTGATATAGAACAGTTGAAAAGTCTTTTGAATATCGAGATAGAAAAAATGGCCATTCAGGAAGAAAAGAAAGAACAGGCAGTAAAAATCATAGAACAGTTGAAAGATGGTTTGCCTGATGTGGAACGGAATACTTTGCAGAAAATAATCCAGCAATTAAGTCCGCTTTACAGGGATATTTTGAAAGAAATGAGAAATATACTCAATCTTCTGCCTCCTTCTGCTGCTATTGCAGGCGTATTTACGTTAGTCGATAATACCAAAGGTGTATGGAAAGCCCCGGCAAATACCAGTATAACGACTGTCATTAATCCTACAGTTAATATTTCGCACGAAGAACAGGAAGATCTGAATGTGCCGATTAGCGGAAAATCGGTAAATGCCATTCGCTCCTTTATCGGAGAAGGAATAAAGGTCTGGGGAGCGAGAACATTGGATGGTAATTCGCTGGATTGGCGGTATATCAATGTTCGCAGGACGATGATTATGTTGGAAGAATCTATTAAGAATGCAGCGCGCGCTTATGTGTTTGATCCGAATGATGCAAATACCTGGGTGAATGTGAAGAGTATGATTGGTAATTTTCTCAACGGAATCTGGAAAAGAGGAGGCCTCGCAGGGGCTATCCCGGATGATGCTTATAGCGTTCATGTCGGTTTAGGGGAGACTATGACCCCGGAAGATATTCTGGAAGGAATTATGAGAATAACCGTATTGGTTGCAATCGTTCATCCGACAGAATTTATTGAAATAACATTCCAACAACAAATGCAAAAAAGTTAATTTAATTTTCAATTATTAAAACATAAAAATTATGGCAGGAGAAGCGCAAGATAATGTATGGCCTTTACCGAAGTTTTATTTTTCAGTAGAAGTGGCCGATTTAGCTGAAGGTACTTTTCAGGAAGTATCAGGATTGGATGTAGAAGCCCAGATTATTGAATACCGTCATGGAAACAGTCCTGACTTTTCAGCTATCAAGATGCCCGGAATTAAAAAATACGGGAATGTAACTTTGAAGAAAGGAATTTTCAAAGGGGATAATAAATTCTGGGATTGGTTCAATAAAATCAAAATGAATACGATTGAAAGACAACCGATGACAATCAAGTTGTTGGATGAGGGAGGTAATCCTACGATGGTTTGGACTCTGAAAAACACCTGGCCGACAAAAATTACCGGAACAGATTTGAAATCCGACGGAAACGAAGTCGCTGTGGAAACGCTGGAAATAGCGCATGAAGGTTTAACGATTGAAAACAGTTAATAAAGGAAATGGGTCTTAATTCACCTCCTTTGCCGGTTCCGGTTTCAACGAACAAGCAAAGCAAGCCCGCAAATTCAACAATCCGGTCGGAAGAATGGGCTTTACCGGTTGCTTTTTATTTTAAAGTAATTATTCAGGGAGAAATCAATATCGGAGAAATTGCATTCAAAGAAGTCTCCGGGCTGAGTTATGAACTGGAAACCGAAACAATCGGCGAAGGAGGCGTCAATGGGTTTGAATATAAATTGCCCAAAGGAATCAAGCATGGAAACCTGATAATGAAAAGAGCCGTTAAGCCTATGAACAAATTGAATGAAACTGTCTTGAACCGTTGGCTGAGATCTGTTTTCAATGGCGAATATGCTAGTCCTATTCAAACGGAAACGATATTGATTCAACTCCTGAATGAAAACGGCGTCGCTTTGCATCAATGGATGTGTAAAAATGCCTATCCGGTGAAGTACGAAATGGAAAATTTTGACGCAGAAAAAAACGGAATTGCAATTGAATCAATGGAATTTGCCTATACATCAATCAATAGAGATAAATAATGGCGATAACAATTAAGGAAATACATGTAAAAACAGTTGTAGAACAAAATGCTAAAAAGGAATTGATTACAGAGGAAAAATTACTTCTGTTAAAGCGAAGTATTGTAAAGGAAATTCTTACCAGACAAAAGAGAATGTCGGATTGGGAAAAAGAAAGATAAGCTATGAGTGAATTATTAAAAATGACCATTTACGCTTTTTCGAACCAGGAGTTTACTCAGAAATCCGGGAAGGAATTTTCGTTACAGGTAAATCCGTCGACCATAAAGTATGGGAAGGAAATTGCAGTAACAAAAACAGGCCCGTTAGGTGGGCAATTCAGGGCGCCGAAGTATTCGCATCACGAGAATATATCGCTCAATTTTGAAACATTGTTGGATGCAACCGGCGTGTTATCCGCTCCGGTTAAAGATATAAGCGAAAAAGTCGATGATTTGGAAAAACTGGTATATGACATCAATAAAGAAATTCACAGGCCAAATTATCTGAAAATAAGTTGGGGTACATTTATATTTAATGGAGTACTCGTATCCATTAATTATGAATACACGCTTTTCGCCCCCAGTGGCTTGCCTCTGCGGGTGAAAATTTCGTTTTCCTTTGTAGGATACATGGAAAAAATGCAGGCTGCAAGGAAAGAAAATAAATTGTCTCCGGATATGTCCAGAATCGTCACAATAAAAGCAGGAGATTCGATTCCGAAATATTGTAATGAAATTTATGGAGATGCTTCTTATTGTTACGAAATAGCAAAACACAACAAGCTTTCAAGTTTTAGAAATATTAAACCGGGAACGGAATTGATGTTCCCCTCACTGATCAGACATGGCAGAATCACCGGGTAAAGCACTTAACGGGTATGTTAATGTATCTGTAATTAGTAATGGAGAAGAAATAAAATCGATATTCAGACTGATTTCTTTTACTATTAGAAAAGAAGTGAATAAAATCGGCAAGGCTGTAATCTCCTTTGAAGCAGGAAATATGCCTAAAGGTGAAAACCCGGAAAGTGATCTGCCTACATTCGGTATTGGAAATGAAATAGCGGTAGAAGCCGGTTATGGAGATAAAAAAGAACTTATTTTCAAAGGAATAGTTATTTCTCATCAATTTAACATAGAAGAGAATAACGAAACTGCTATTCAGATTGAATGTCGCGACTTTGCTTTTCCAATGACTTTAACCCGGAAAGATCATGTTTTTAAAAATAAAACCGACAATGGTATTATACGTGAAATTGCCGAATCAAACGGATTGAAAAGTACAACTATTGAAATTGGAAGCACTAAAGACCAACATTCAATTCTGACGCAATACCAATGTACCGATTGGGATTTCATTCTTTCCAGGGCGGAAGTCAATGAGATGGTGGTGATCGTTGACAATGAAGATATTTTCATTAAAGAACCTTCCCTGGATAAATCTCCGGCGCTTAAAATTAATTATGGCCGGGATGTTATTGAATTTGACGGAAAACTGAGCGCAAGCAGTCAAAGGACAATAATTAAAGCGATAACATGGGATCCTGAAACGCAAAAAAGGATTGTGGTAACGAATAAAAAACCGGCATTAAATGACCAGGGAGAGGATGATCCGGGTAAAATAGCTCATGCTGTAACCAAAAGTGAAGATACGATCACTACAAGCGCTACGATTAGTCAGGAAGCTTTACAAAAAATGGCTGATTCAAGAGCATTGAGGAATGGTCTTTCTAAAATTTTGGGAACATGCAAATTTTGTGGGAGTTCTAAAGCGGTGCATGGAGAATTGATTGAACTGGAAAGTTTTGGAAAACGCTTTGATGGGAATGCTTACATTGGTTCGGTTGAACATGAATACAATGAATATGGTTGGACTACCACCATCGGAATGGGATTGCCTGATACCAAAGCAACCGAAGCGCCGCAAGTATCAGCCCCGGCTGCTTCAGGATACCTGCCCGGAATACAGGGATTGCATATCGGAAAAGTTAAAAACCTGAAAGGAAGCGGGCCTAATGAGTTCAAAATTGAAGTGGAAATCCCGGTTCTCAACGCCGAATCAAATAAAGTTTGGGCACGGCCGGGAAGTTTCTGGGCAAGTAATGCTTATGGGGCCTTTTTTATTCCCGACATCGATGATGAAGTGATACTGGGATTTTTAAATAATGATCCCTGTCATCCGGTCATCCTCGGAAGCCTGTATAGCAACAAACAGCAACCTCCCTATGAATTGACAACAAAAAATAACATCCGGGCTATTGTTTCCAAATCCAAATTGAAGATAGAATTGGAAGAGGATGAGAAAGTAATAACAATAGAAACTCCCGGTAAAAATAAAGTCATCATAAGTGATAAAGATAAAGGAATTCAACTGATAGATCAGCATAAAAATAAAATAGTGATGAATGATAGCGGAATTCTGATAGAATCATCAAAAGAGATCGTCTTAAAAGCAAAAACGAATGTGACAATTGATGCGGGTAATAATTTGGGTGCTAAAGCAAAAGCAAACATAGATATGAAAGGATTAAAAATAAATGCTAAAGCCGACATGGAACTGACGGTAAAAGGAACTGCCAAAGCAGAAATTTCCGCATCCGGTCAGACTGTTGTTAAAGGTGCAATGGTAATGATTAATTAAATATTCTAAATATGCCACCGGCTGCAAGAATTACAGATATGCATGTATGTCCGATGCAAACACCGGCATTCCCGTCGCCAATTCCTCATGTTGGAGGACCTGTTATTGGCCCCGGTAAGCCAACCGTGTTGATAGGAAAACTCCCGGCTGCTGTTATGGGAGATTCCTGTGTCTGTGTCGGGCCTCCCGACTCCATTGTAAAGGGTTCGGCTACGGTAATGATTGGAGGAAAACCCGCAGCGCGAATGGGCGATACCTGCGCTCACGGCGGATCTGTTGTAGTCGGTTGTCCAACGGTAATGATAGGAGGATAGACATGAAAAAAAGATTGTATCTCGGAACAGGTTGGGGTTTCCCTCCCACTTTTGTTAAAGGATATGGAGTGGAAATGGTCAGTGAAGAGGAAGACATCAGACAAAGCCTGATTATTCTTTTTTCAACAACGCCCGGCGAACGTATTTTCCGGTTCAAATACGGATGTAATATACGGCAGTGGGTATTTGAAAAAATGAATCTTTCCGTCAAAACGCTGATCATTGATACGATCAGGCAGGCGATACTCTATTTTGAACCCCGGATCGACATTGAAAAACTGGATGTGGAAATCAAAGACCCCTTGGAAGGTATTCTCTGGATTAATCTGGAATATATTGTCAGGCAAACCAATAGTAGAAGTAATATGGTTTATCCTTTCTATTTCAAGGAAGGAACAAATTTGTGAAATAAAGAATTGAGCGGAAAATTATTTTCACTCTCAATTCTCAACCAATGAAGATGGATCAATCAGACAGGATAAAACGAATCGAATCTGTAGGAAAATTTTCTATTCTGGACAATAGTGTGGAATCTCTACTTCGTCAGGCAAAAGAAATTGCAGGGATGATCCGTTATTATGCCTTAAACAATGAACCCGACGGATATTTTGACGAGATTTATCCCGAACTCCACTCCACCCTCCACGCTCCATCCTCAACAGAGCCTTCTATGGCGCTACTGGTGACTTTTATTAAACAACTGCACCTGATAACGCAGGATTTTAATGAAAAATGGCATGATCTGGCAGGATGGTATATAAATGATATCTTAAGAGTAGAAACGCAAATAAAACCGGTCGAAAACACCCTGCTTACTTTTACTAAAAATATACCAGAAAATATATTGATCAAAAAAGGCACACGGTTTACCTGCGATCAGGTTGATAATGAAAGCAGAATCTATTATCAAACAATAGAAGATCTTGTCGTCTCAAATATTTCAATTGAAAAAGCATATTCCCTGTACTTTGAAAAGCATCCGGATATATCTCCCGCCAATAAACTGAATGTGGCGACCTCTATCCGGATGAAAGACTTGGCGGAAAGCGGCAAAACAAAAAATAAGCTTTTTGAAATCAGCGAGAATCAAAAAGAAATTCAACCTTTAGGACTTCAGATTACATCTCCCGCTTTATTACTCAAAGAAGGGAAGCGATTTGTTACAATCACATTCGTACCGGAAACGAAACAATGGTTGTCTTTTTCTTTTAAACGATATTTCGTATTGCTGGAATTGCAAATGAGAAAAACATTCCGGATAAAGCCTCCGGAAAAGAAAATACGAAACGACTTGTTGAATAAAATCCTTACGAATATCTTTTTCCTGGAAATCAGTACAATAGAAGGATGGCAGCCCATAAAAAAATACGCCGTCGAGTTTACTCCGGAATTGAACCTTACTTTCGGTTTGCCGGTAAGTTTTCCGGAAACAACAGGTTGTAACAAAGAAACACATCAGTTTGAATCCAATTTTCCTTCATTGAGGATACATCTCAATCGTGATGCATGGCTATTCCCTTATTTCTGGCTGAAACAATTTATTGTCATGAAAATCATTATCAAAACTCATGTGCTGGAGAATAATAATATTTTGTTTTACAACGAACTTGGAAAAATAGATAACTCAACTCCTTTTGCTCCTTTTGGTATCAATACCGAAAGAGGAGGCTGGTTTGCAATAGGAAATTATGAAATGGCTGTCAAGAATACAAAATCCATAGACCTGAACGTAAAATGGCAACAACTTCCGGATGATGACGGAGGTCTGTATAGTTATTATTCCGAATATAAAAACGATGAAATAGACAATCGTTCATTTCGCCTGAAACCCAGATATCTAAAAGATTACAACTGGTTTGATACAAAAAATTCCGAATCGTTTTATTTGTTCAATACCATTATTAAAGATAAACAAAACCTGCCCGAAACTCAGAGTAAGCTTTCAAGTACAACATTTTTGAAAAATATCCTTTTGGAAGGATTTAAGTTGACAAATAGTCCGGAAGATGCATACGAATACAATATGCAGACCAAAGAGGGATTTGTCGGTTTTTTACTGGATAAACCACTGATAGGGTTTGGTGAAAAAAGGTATCGTCAACTTTTTTCAGAAGCAATGATAAAAAAATCATTTAGAAAAAAAGATGTTTCTATGCCCAATCCCCCAATCACTCCTCTGATTGAACGAATCTCCATTTCCTATCAGGCTGAAGACGAAATAGATCTTAGAACTTATAATAAATCAAATGATACGGGAATTTTTCATATTTATCCTTTGGGAGTAAAGAGAGTTTACCCGGACAAAAAAAATGCACCCATACCATTTGTGTACTCCATGAAAGAAGATGCCAACATTTTACTGGCATTAAAAAATGTAACCGGAGATGAATTTATACAAATCCATTTTGATTTTTGTTCTTCTATTCAGGATTTCAGTCATTCAAACTTTCCGGTTATTTCCTGGTATTGGGGTGATGGATTCCATTGGCAAAAAATTCCGGATGAATACCAGTTGAAAGATTCGACTCAGAATTTTTCAACAAGTGGAACTGTAAAGTTCTATATTCCGGAAGCGGATGGAAACAATTTAAAAGATGAAGACGGCTTATTATGGCTTTGTGCCGGCATACTCCGGAATGAAGGAAACATTGCTTCTATCAACCGGCTTTATCCTAATGTAGTCAGGGTTCAAAAAGCTTCAGATCAAATCAATAAAAACCGTCTTCCGGGATTTCAGATCAATACGCCTGAAACAAAAATATCCGGAATTGCGGAAATAACCCAAATAATTCCATTTTTAGATAATAAAACCATTGAAACAGTCCGGGACAAAACAATGCGGGTTTCCGAATACATTTCTCATAGAGGGAAGGCCGTCACTTGCAGAGATTATGAACGGATCGTATTACAGGAATTTCCTGAAGTAAAAAAAGTAGTCTGCCTTCCTGATTACCTGGCAAATCATGTTACAAGTAACTCCTTTTCCTGTGTAGGGATGGTAACTTTGGTGATTATTCCTGTAAATCCAACAAATGAAGACCCAACTCGTCCGTCTGCATCTTCCGAATTACTGATAAGGATCAAACAGTTCTTCAACAACCGGATGTCGAAATCTGTCAGGGAATTGCATGTGATCAATCCTGTTTATGAAGAGATTTGGATACGATGCGATATAGAATCTGAATACACAACGGTTACACAAGCGCGGATACGCGCCATAATAAGCAGGATAATTAAAAAGACGATCGCTCCCTGGATGCTTAAAAGTGATCCTCCCGAATTCGGACATACATTTACAATTTCAGAACTGTATAACCGGATCAATAAAATCAAGCAGGTACAGGAAATACGAAATATAACTGCTGTTCATCTGATCAGAAAAGGAAATCAATTATATAAAATCAGGGAATACAAAGAACCGGATGCCATTATTGCAGCATCAAAAGCGCATGTTGTGCTGATTCCTGCGCCGGAACACCTGATCAGAACCAGCCTGAACGATTCTTTTGGAATAGAAGAAATGAAGATCAACGAAAATTTTGTGATATGGCAAGACGAAATAGAGATACATTGAAGGACTATTTCAGGCAGGGAAAACGTCCGGCAGAACAGGCTTTCGCTGATCTGATCGACTCTACATTGAATACCCTCGACGACGGATTCGACAGTTCTCCCCAGATCGGAATCGGATTAACTCCCTTGTCGGATGATGGCGTCATTATTTCAACGTACCGAAATCCGGGAGATGTTCAGGCTATTTGGGAAATAGCAGTCGACAGAAAAAACGGAGACCTGCAAATCAAACGCAAAGTAGATACGGTATCACAACCGGTTTTGACATTGAAATATCCATCCGGTGAATCAGAAAATAATGTAGATATTGTATTGGATGGAACTGTTCATTACCGTGGACGAAAAGGAGCATACAAAACAGGTAACATAGAGGCCGACGGGAAATGGCACGATATCCTGAGCGAAGCGGATCGTATGGAAGAAGGTTGCTGGGCTTTTGAGGTAGTCGCCGGTTGCGGTGAAAGAAACAAAGGTCGTTACGCCCTTCTGGTTGCTACTGCAATGCATTGTTTTGGGAGTAAGCCCCGCATCAAAAAAGTACGTTCCAACTTTGGACTGTGGGGAAATAAAATCTGTTTGCGATGGGTCAGAGAAAAAGGCCGGTTTAATTGCAAACTGCAGATAAAGACTTATTTCAAATATGGAAAAGGTACAATGATCAATTATCAGATAGCTAATTTATGGGACAATCATTCAATGGAGAGTTGAAAATCGAAGAAAATTCTCATTTATATAGAAGAAACAAAGAAGATAATTTCTATCAGGAATTGCAAAACCGCTCGTTGGAAATGATTCAACAACTGAGTGGAAATTTATGGACCGACTTTAATGAGCACGATCCCGGAGTTACATTGATGGATGCCCTGAACTATGCCCTATACGATCTTCATTACCAGACCCATTTTTCTTTTGAAGAATACTTAAATCAGAAAGGATCAGGAACAGATTGGAGAAAGTCCGGACTATTTCCGGCTCATGTTCTTTTTGACCGTTCAATCGTTACCTGCGACGACTATGAACAATTATTTTTGAGTTCAATCGAAGGAATAAAAACTTGCGAAGTGAAATTCAAAAAAGGATATTACGAAGTAGCTGTTGACCTGGAAAGCGGAATTGATTTTGAGGAAATCCATCAGCAGATACGGAAAATGTACCACCAAAACCGGAATCTTTGCGAAAACCTGGGTGAAGTGAAATGGATGCAAAAAGGGAAAAATCGAAACAGACAAAATATCCTCCAAGACATTGAATACCATGAAAAACAAGTCTCAGAACACACAAATTGGGAAATGAAACATGAATATTATTCCGTTCGGAATGAATTGCCCGACTGCTACGGCGTCAATGAAAAAGGATTGCCTCCCGGAGCCTCAAAAGAACGTAAGGCCAGGGCTATGCAGTTGAACGGTTATCTTTCGATATTCGATTATTTATTAATGGCAACAAAAAACCAGATCGCACAAACCGGGAATCTGATGGAATTGTCGGAGAAAATACCACCCAAATTCAAACCGGTTTTAAAATTCAACGATTGGGATAAACTGTTGGATGAAGAGAAAATGAAAAACAATACTGTTTTCGATTCCGATTTTCTCAATCATCAGAAAAGCCTTTATTTCGACTACCTGGATATGTTGTATGGGGAAGACACCGCCAAACTTTCCGGACATATCAAAGATGTTACAAAAAGAAATCAGTTCCGTGCAAAGTTGATCCGTTTTTTCCCGCAGTACAATACGCACCGTTTCCGCTCTTTCAATCTGACCGATTCCACTCTGGAAAGTATCCCGGAAATTAAAAAACTGGCCATGATGCTTTCGGAGAACAAAATACGAAAAGAAAGTCCCTCAATTAAAAAGTTTACCAAAGGGAATTATCAGATAATTATTCAGAAAATGGTGATGTTTTATCTGATCGAACATCTCCTTCTGGTCACAGAGGAAGAACAGGAAGAGATAGATAATTACAGACTGACAGTTGTCATTTCCGATCTGAGTAAAAACCGTGATGAACGAAAGATGATTCTCAATTTGTTTGAAGAGCGGCTTCCGGCTCATCTGGACATCAATTACCTGTGGCTGGAAACAAAAGAGATGCACCGGTTTGAAAATTTCTATTTCCGTTGGCGCAAAGCCTGGGCCGGTGGAGATTTAGAGCAGGTATTTGAAATGTCGGAAGAGATGAGAAATTTCTTAAATTGAGCGTTGAAAATTAAAAATATATAGATTATGACCACCATCGCCGCCATAAACTTCCACTTCCAAATGCAAAGCGAAGCTTTTGCCCGCAACCTCTATGGCCGTTGGGATCACTTTTTTGCCCATTGTGTAGAATCTGTTGCCGACAAAATTTTAAATAAATTAAATACTGCCGGCGACGAAATAGAAATAAATAAATTGGAATTGAATTTGGGCAGCATGTTGGAAGAAGAGTTCGATGAGCAATTCCCGATTCGCTTTCGGGAAGAATTGGAAGAAGCGATTCGTAAGTGTTTGTATGATGGGAATGTCGGAATACAACAAAACGGACTAAAACGTATATCACAAAAAGAAAACGTCTTTCAATTGTTTTGTCAGTTTTTATTACACGGAACTTTGCCCTGGAATGTTTCAGGAGAAGACAGAAATATTCAGAAATTGTTTCTTAAGGTATTGCAGGAAAATGCAAAAGAATTGCAACAATTCCTGCAACAATACGGGCATTACACTTCTTTACAACAACGCCTTGTCTATCAACTCAACGATCCCGAACTGGAAAAAGGAGTTCACTTACTTATGCCGGAAGCAGGAAATTTTATAGTCGGTTATGTTCATTTACTTCATAAAAAATACAAAGAAACCCGACAACCCGAAACAACAGAAAGCAACTATCGCAATGCGGTTTGGTCGGTGATATATGCTTATCTGTTAACTCACCACAGTTCTTATTTCGATAAAAAGAGTTTTTTAACGCAGACCATCTTACAATTAGCCTCTAAATACAATATCACTTACGATAGTTTATTGACTCTGCTTACTCAAGAACTGAAAACATATCAGAAAATACATGCTATCCCTTTGGAACTGTTTCGGATATTGACCGCTTTACAAAAAGAACTCTCCGAAAAGCAGCTGCAAGAATCTTTCGTCGATGCCGCTAAATTTTACAAAACGATTTATCGCTCTTTAAAAAAAGAATTAGACACACAGGTTTCAGAAACCAGCCGTGAAAGACTAATTCATATTCTGTCCAATCCATCTTCCTGTCGCCAATTTTTGCGACATCTGAGTGAGCCGGAAATTATTCGTTTGGTGCCGGTCGTTGTTCCGCAAGACAGTAGTTTTGTTCTCGAAGTGGCTCATGCATTGGAACAACAAAAAGAAACAGGCGATTTACAAGGAAAAACAGGCGGAGAATTCCGTTTGTTAAAATGGCAGGTCATATTCCCGGTTTTACTGGAAAAGCGGGGAACCCGTTTTAACCGCAAAGAATTTGCCCGCTCGGTAATGCAACAAATAGCAGCTCATTACAATCTGAATTATTCATCGTTGTTGGAATATATTATTCAGGATTCCAAATTATTAGCCCGGATAGACAAAGAGCTTAAAAGTATTCTTGCTGAGCTTTATGAAGAATTTGTTCCCGAATCATCAGTTCATTTAAAAGAAAAAACGATCACTCAAAAAGAACCGTTGGATTGGACTTTACAAAGCATTGATTCATCAAAAAAATGGACATTGAAACAAATCAAACAGGTTTTGCAATTATTATCCGACAACAATTTTCAAAAGAAATTCTTTATTAGAACGAATGAAACGGAACGGATTCGTTTAATACGATTCGTTTGGCCTCAAGAGCAGGAATTTATTATTCCATACCTCAAGTCTTTAGATAAATTACATGAACACAATCAATTAGAGAGGAAATCCGGAGGTAATTTTACAGACATAAAATGGATGTTTCTCTTTTCGGTATTAAGTCAAATGCCGGAAACCGGTTTTAACCGGCGGATTTTTGTCGGACGAGTACTTCAACAGATAGCAGCGCATTACAATCTGAATTATTTCGATTTACTGCTTTATTTTCATCAGGAAAAAATCAACGCTCACCTTCCTTTTCATTTGGAACAAGTGTTGAACGAACTTTATCAGGAAGAAAAAGGGCATTGGTTGGAAATTTTAAGTATTCGCACTCAAAAAGAAAAACAGATACTTGAGCAATTAACAACTCAATCCGGATTTTTATCTTATATCGAATGTTGTCTGCCGGTTTTGTCTGAATTGAAGAAATTTATTCGTAAAGAATTTAACCGCTCATGGAATAATCTTTCAATTTTGAAATTTCTCCTGCAATTATCGGAAAATCATACAACATTAAGCCGCATTGAAATCTTAAGTAGGATCGTCCGGTTTTTGGAAACTTCTTTCAATTTTACGCCACTACAAAGAGAAAAATGGAACAAACAACTGAAAGAGCAGGCAAAATCGACGATCTTTCTTTCAGAACTACTGAAAAAAGAAGAAAAAAAGAGTGATTCAGTCAATTCGTCGCCCAAAACCAATGAATCAACAGAATCTGAAAGTGAAGACAGGAATCCAATTTATATAAATAATGCCGGATTGATACTGTTAGCCCCTTATTTGCCCAGATTATTCAATATGCTTCATTTAACCGATAATGAAAAATTTGAGGATCAAGAATCCCAAATCAGGGCAATTTATATCATTCAATATATCGTATTCGGATCGACTGATTTCCCTGAATATGAATTGGTTTTGAACAAAATGTTAACAGGATTCAAAACAGGAAACCCGATTCCCCGAAACATAGATTTGACGGAAAAGGAAATAAATGCGATTGATTCTATGTTACAGGCAATTTTACAACACTGGAAGAAACTAAAAAATACTTCCGTTGCAGGACTTCGGGAAGGTTTTCTTCAACGCGAAGGAAAATTGGAAGAAAAAGAAGATTATTACGAACTGACGGTAGAAGAAAAGGCGTATGATATACTATTGGACAGTGTTCCCTGGAGTTTCAGATCCGTAAAATACAGATGGATGGAAAAAGGAATACAAGTAAAATGGAGGTAGGTAATGAATTGAGAGAACGATAATATTAAAATCCGATTGATATGAAAACATATTCCAGACAACCCGAAACAAAATCAGCCGATACTGTGCAGCCGAAAGTTTCACGGCAGGCTTCGGCGCATAACGTCTTGCAAACTTATAAAGACAAAATCGTGCAACGACAAGAGTTAGATGAAGATGAACTTCTACAAGGAAAGTTTGAGACTGCACAACGAGAAGAGATAGACGAAGATGAGCTATTACAGGGAAAGTTTGATGCCTCTACCGCCCAGCGGGAAGAAATCCTTTCGGAAGGCGGAGAGGCTAACCTGACGGGTATACCTGACAATCTGAAAAGCGGTATCGAATCCCTTTCGGGTTACAGTCTGGATGATGTGCGGGTGCATTACAATTCCTCTAAGCCGGCACAACTGCAAGCGCTAGCTTATGCACAAGGTACAGATATTCATATTGCACCAGGACAGGAACAGCATCTTCCCCATGAGGCGTGGCATGTGGTGCAGCAAAAACAAGGGCGTGTTCAGCCTACAACGCAATTACAAGGGGTGAATGTGAATGATAATGAAGGACTGGAAAAGGAGGCGGATGTGATGGGGGGACGGGCAAAGTTTGTAAATTATTCGAATATAAATAATATAAAAGATGAATTATTAGGATCAATTAATTCAAATACTATTCAAAGAAATAAAAAAAACCGAATAGAGGATAATAGCGTACAGTTAGGTTGGAGTAGTGCTGCTGTATTGCGTTCTGCTGGCAGTGGTTATGCTTTAGAAGAGTTATACCAAATTCACTCTATTGGTGGTGCTAAAGTGATTGAAGGAGGTGTCAATTCTATTATTGATGACCGAACAGATAAGACAAACTCTGTAAATCAGTATGTCATACAGAAAATTATAACTAAGGGTGTACAATCATGTACATTTGTTATTATTATTAATGGTGATAATAATCGTTTCTTGATAATGCACTTAGATTGTAGTGATTTAAAACTTATAAGCGAGCGTATTAGTTTGGATCAATTTCAAAATGGAAGTTTATTTTACACAAGAATTAGAGATGATGAAGAAATTCAATTTATAAATGATCTTCGTGCTAAATTGAACCCGCACCAATTTGGAGAATATGGTATTGATCGAGGTAAAGTTGAAACAATTACTTCATTTGTACAACATTCACAAATAGGCTTTGATTCTAATTCAATAATTGGTGATATATCCCTTGGTACATCTCCTGAATGGGGTATAAATATCCCATTAGATTTATTTTAAAACAGAAGAATGAGAATAGAGAATTAATTTGTATTCTATTATCAAAAAATGAATATTTTATATGCTAATTAGAGAATATTCTGAGCTTTTTTTCCCCTCTCTCCTCCACACCGCCCTCTCCCACTTCCTGGGACAGGAGAGCGACTACGCCCATATCCGGGATATACCATTCCCCGAAAGCGATTGTCTATCTTCCCTTATGGACGGGCAGGAGATGACATTCGATGAACAGGTCGTATTACTACTCGCTTTGATGCCGCATATCAGTCCGCAAACGCTCGACCCGCTTTTCTTACAGAATAAAAATCTGGACAGACCATATACTGAATTCGGCGGATGGAGAGGCTCGTCACACACCGGATTCCTGCCCACAGGCGAAACGGCCGCATTTCTTCTTGCTCACGACAATCCTGATAAGCGGTTGGATGTTATCCGATTGTTTGAAAGAGATCATTGGTTTCATACAAAAAACATTCTCCATCTGGAAGGCCAGGGCGAAGGCGAGCCTTTCCTGAGCGGAAGATTGATCGTGTCGGAAGAAATAATTGCCCGGTTACACGGGCAAAAATACGAACCTGAATACAATGCGGAATTTCCGGCAAAAAAAATTACAACCGTGCTTGACTGGAACGATCTGGTATTACCTTACAACTTACTCGAAGAATTGGACGATATTGTCTGCTGGATTAAGCATCAACAGGAGATACGTCAGGACAAACAATTGAATCGAATCATTAAACAGGGGTATCGTTGCCTTTTTTATGGCCCTCCCGGAACAGGAAAAACGCTCACCGCCACTTTACTGGGCAAACAAAACGAAATGGATGTTTACCGGATAGACCTTTCCATGATTGTATCGAAATATATTGGTGAAACAGAAAAGAACCTGGCAAAAATATTTGACAAAGCCGAGCATCAGAACTGGATTCTCTTTTTCGATGAAGCCGATGCTTTGTTCGGACAACGTACCGAAACACAATCGTCCAATGATCGCCATGCCAATCAGGAAGTCGCCTATTTGCTGCAACGCATCGAAGACTTTCCGGGCATTGTAATCCTGGCTACCAATCTGAAAGAAAATATCGACGAAGCATTTTTCAGACGTTTTCAATCAGCGCTCTATTTCCCGATGCCCGATCAGCGTTTGCGTCATCAGCTTTGGAAACAAACGATTCCATTAGAATGGGTAAACAATCAGAATGAAGAAAAGATTCTTCTTCAGGCTTCAGAATTTGAACTTTCAGGAGGAAGTATGGTCAACATTATTCAGTATTGCGCAATTAAACTATACGGTAGTTCGGATAAACAGCTAACCATTGAATTACTCAAAAAAGCAGTTAACAGAGAGTTGGAAAAAGAAGGAAAAATAATTAGTTAAGAATTGATAAACCATGTCGAAATACAGGAAACAAATAATTCTCATACTGTTGGGATTACTAAACATCATGCATCCCATAGCTCAGGAAGAAGACTATGGCGATCATGAAAAATATCCTATCTATTACAAGGAAACAGAATATGCTCTGGAAACGATTGATCAGTTGCCCAGAGATACAGTCTACTTTCGTGATACGCTGGTCATTTCAGACCTGGATGACTTCTTGAAACAATATAATTGTAATTTAAAGCAATTTGTAGAAAAATATGGTTCCATGAAAGAAATGATGGACTCGCTGAACAATATTTCAGGAACACAACTATATTACAATCATTTTCTCCCCAGGGACAGCACCGACAAACTCTCCAATCGTTTCATTATAAAAGAATTTACCATCGTAAAGCCTGATTCTATCGTAAGTTACGATATTCCCTTAGCTAAATTCACAGAAGAAAAAAATAGTTCTCATACAGTTAGACGAGAAATCCTTTTCCGGATCAAAGATCCGATAGAAACAGACCGTTTCCTGAATAATCCCGATCTGATTCTTAAAACCATTTCAGGTTTATTTACTTATATGCAGTCTGATACATTGGGAATTAAAGGGATCAATCTATATTTCCCCGACTTTACATTCAAAGAAAAAAGAGCGATGACCCAATTTGTCAAGTCAAT
>JAIRZF010000192.1 GCA_031267385.1 Dysgonamonadaceae bacterium
GGACTTTCATCGGCAACCGAAACGCAAGTCTCTACCGTCACTTCGTTGGTTAGCACGCTTAGCGGCGCTAATCCCGGTGACGTGATTAAAGTTGCTGTTGGCCGTTATTTTTTAGATACACAATTGGAGATTCCAGCCGGAGTCACTGTTATTGGTGGGTTTAAGAATGGTTTTGCCGATGAAGATCGCATTTATCCAGGTGCGGCTACCAGTGTCGATGATATGACTGTACTTGACGGGAATTCGTTGGTACTCACCAAGCCGGCCGATAAGCACCGTGTAGCCACTGTAAGAGGCGTTCTTGACGGGGTACTGGTACGCAACGGACATGTCCGCAACGATAATGGCGGCGGTTTGCTTATTGACGGCGGCGGTACGGTTAAGAACTGTATTATCCGGGGCAATGTGGCCATGCAGGTACCTGTAACACCAGGCGCCGATTACGACGAAGCCGATGAGGCTCGTGGTGGCGGAGTGTATATCAATAACGGCACATTAATCAATTGTGTGGTAGCCTACAATATGGCTAATCAGGGATATGGCGTTGCCGGAGCTAACGGCGAAGTGATCAACAATACAATTGTAGCGAATACTTATGCGCCTATACCTGTACAAGTGAAAGCCGGACAGTATCGTCACTACAAGCACTGGGCTGATGGAACAAGTCTTCCCTGGGGTAAAAACGATCAATATCCTGTTTATAACGATGTTGATAATCCGATTCCCGACGGTGGTTCGAGTAGTACATTTACGGGTGGTGATTCTGAGTTTGATCCGGGCATTATCAACGTGAGTGCTTTTTATTTGGCACAGACAGAGGTGACCACTTCCCAGTATGCCGTGTTTGCCAATGCTATTGATCTGGTTGAAGTATCGAATCGACAGAGTTTAGGTGGTTATTTGGATGCTGTGCTGTCTACTACCGGTAGTACTTTGGCTGATTTGGAAGATCCGAGCGGAGTGACTCTGACCGGTGCTACCGGTGCGGTTATCGCAGCCAGAGTTGGCGATCGTTTCGGATTTACCGGCGGTACCGGCGATGTGCTATTCCAGGTTGCGGGTAGTCCTACCGGTCTTCGCAAAATAGGGACTGATTTTATTTATCATAAGAGCTCCGGGGGTACGGGTAATAATTCCCGGGTGAGTAATGAGTCGATGAGTTATGTTAGCTGGTATGGTTCATTGGCTTATAGTCTTTGGATTGGAGGGACTCTACCGACCGAAGCTCAGTGGGAATTTGCGGCTCGACGTCGCGCTGTCGATTTGGAAGATTCGGATCCATTGAATGATACTGATATTATTAATAAATACTGCAATGTTTATTTGTTTGCAGGAGGCGAAGTATTGGATAATGCCGGTTGGTGGAATGGTAATCAGGGTGGTGATCAGATACACGAAGTGGCAAAGAAGCTAGGGAATGAGATAGGGTTGTATGATATGACGGGAAATGTTTGGGAATGGTGTGCTGACGGGATTAACAGTACTGCCGCCGGAACCGGTGATAACCGGGTGTTTTATCCCAATTATCAAAACAAAGTTGCCGTTCCTGTTGCAGCGACTTCTGGTGGTACTGCAACTGATCCTATATGGAATGTAGCTGTTCCGCCCCCGGGCTCTAACCGTGTGCTCCGTGGCGGTAGCTGGAACTACGCCGCCGGCTATTTGTCGCTGGCTTTTCGCGGCACCGACACGCCTGCGCTCGTGTCCGGCGCCTCTGGCTTCCGCCCGGTCCTCGTCCCTTAGTTCAATTCGGAATACATACAAAAATCGCATGTAGCTGAGAGGGTATAATCGTTCTTTGAAATATTGGTTTACACGATTGATTCAATTGCGAATCGAATACGGTGTTTCCCGGTTTTAATGCTAACGCCGGATGTTGTTTCTCAATTAAAATGATTATCTTTGGCAATCGTTATCTAAATTGCCCTTTGGGCAATCATCAACTTAACTAAAACTGCTGAATATGGAATTAATAGAAAAACAGAAAAAACTAAGAGAAAACGGTTACAAAGAAGCCCTGCGTTATATGGATAACGCCAAGGATAGTCTGGAAAAAGCCGGGAAGGAAGACGGTTACTACCAGGATCGTAAGTATATCAAAACTGCTTGCGGCACAGCGTATAGTGGCGTCCTCCTGGCATTGGATATATATCTTATGCTGAAAGGAATTCCCCGGCCTCATAAAAGAAAGCGGCTTTCTATAGAGTATTACGAAAGTAATATCGGACAGTTGGATAAAAAACTGCTGAAAGAACTGGATGTCGTCTATCACATACTGCATTTGGACGGTTATTACGACGGCATACAGGATGCAATGCTTATCAAAAGAGGATTTGATACGGCGTTTGAAATCATTGGCCGGATCAAACCCGCTTAAAATACGAATTACAAAACAACATTCGACGGAATCAATTAAAAATTACGAATTAAATTTCACGTAAATTAATCTGTAATTGAGTGAATCGTGTAAACCAATCATCGAAAATGGTTTACGCGATTTTTTTTTGTGATAAAGACATATAATCTAAATGAAAATGAATAAATTATGCAAATCTTTCCTGCTATGTGTACTGTGGCTGTGGTGCATTGTGGTATCCGTACCTGTCCTGGGGGCAACTCCCGGAGTGCCTGTGAGTGGTTCGGCAGTCAATAAAAAAGGCTCCGGGTCGCTGGTCTTGCGCAACAGTATCGTGTGGGATAATATGTTTAACAGCACAGATGCCGACGATGCTGCAAGCGCTACTAACCTGATCGGTACAGATCCAAAATTCATGTCGGATACGAGGTTTGTCCTGCAAACCGGATCAACGGCAAACAAAAAAGGAGATATAGCCTACAACTCCTTGGGAAAGTCCATCGAAGGATGGTCGCATACCATCGATGGCATCGTGTCGTCGGGAGCATTCGGAACCACCGTTGGAGTTTCCGTCCAGACCGATGGGCGTGTCGCAGTGTCGCTGTTCATTTCCAGTTCCAAAGACCCGGACTCGCGAATCATCGCCAATGAGCCGGTCGCTTATGGCACGGAATTGTATGTCGTCGAAGGTGTCGCGTTGAAAGACTGTTCGACCCCGGTACTGACACTTGACAATAGTCCGCTAAGCGTTTTGCCGCTCCGGATGACTGGACTTCACGTAGTAAAAGCAAGCGCTTCGCTGAATCCTGTCGTTCACTATGGAGTGTATGAAACAGTATCTTCGGGCTTGACGTCGCACAACAACATTTTTTATGACAACCAGCAATTAAACTGTAATTTCAATCCGGATGCCACCGACCTGATGACCACCGACCCGAAATTCGTGTCGGATGCAAGGTTCGCCTTATCGCTGGCTTCTCCGGCGCTCAGGAAAGGAAATTACACCTATAATAATCTGGATAAATCTGTTGACGGATGGGAATATTATGACAATATTAACTCTTCGGGAGCGTTCGGCACTCCTATAGGAATCACCATTCAAACAGACGGAAATGCTAGCGTATCGCTCTTTACCACTTCCGATGCCAATCCGGATTCGGAGATACTTAGCGGGCAACCCTTGCGTTATAATACGCCGTTGTATATTATCGAGGGAACACCGTCGAAAGGGTATCAAATCAATCAATTGATTCTCAATCGCTACGGCTACAGCCCTCTCCGGCGAAACGGGAGATGAATTGAACGTCGCCTCGACGAGCGTTACAGACTACGGAATTTATTATGTTATTGTATCCGGGGATTGCGGATTGCCACAGACGAGCAACGCGGTAACAGTTGACATCCTGAGTCCCGACGCGACCTTGCAGGATCTAAAGGTCAACGGAGTTACGGTGCCGGGCTTTACTCCGTCTGTTACGGAATACACTTACAGTCTGTCGTGCAACACGGATCGCGCCACGATCGAGGGGATAACGAACCATCCCGGCGCTTCGTTCACCGGCCTGCCGAACGCAGCCCTGGTTCCGGGCGATAACGTATACAGTCTGACGGTCACAGCCGAAAACGGGTTTACGACAAAGACCTACAAACTCAACATCATCCGGGAATGTTATATACCGAGGATCGTGAAAGACCTGGAAGATGCGATTATCTGCGTCAATGACAGTCATACGTTTGAGGTCGGAGTCGAAGGAGAAGGTCTGACTTACGAATGGTACTACGGCAACAGCCGCATACTGGGAGCGAACACGAACCGCTACACAATAGCTCACGCCAAATCGTCCGATTACGAGAGGTATTATGTCATTGTACGGAGCAGCTACAACGGTTATCGTGCAAGCATTTACAGCAGACAGGCGCGGTTGTGGGTATCGGAACAGTTGCCCGAAACGCTGAAGTTCGCGACTTATCCCGATCCGGCATTCACGGGAAGTACTTACCACCTGAAACTGGCGGGTTACTCCGACGTCACGGAATACGTTTGGCGTTACACCAACGATGACGTCACGTTCTCTCCCGAAACGGGAGTGGTCGGCGAGAACGAAACCTGGGCTACTTTCGGAACATTATCCGAAGGCGCAGGCACGGTTACCGCCACCCTGACCCACCCCTGCGGCACGAGGGAAGCAACCCAAACGATCCGGGTGACCTACCCGACAGGAGTCGAGGATGTAACGGCCAATCAGGTTGCGATCTATCCGAACCCGACAACGGGAGAGATCCGGATCAGCAACACGGTTGCCAATCAGGCAGTCAGGATTACGGATGTTACGGGTTCTCTGAAAGGGAGTTACAGAACTCAGGAGGGCGTGACTACGATCGACCTGACGGGCTATCCCAAAGGCGCCTACATGGCCCAGTACGGTGGGAAGACCTACAAAGTGATCAGGAAATAAGCGCTCTAATTCTTCGATTTTTTTAACACGGAGTGACACGGAGTTTATTTCACGGAGTGACACGGAGTTTTAAACTCAGTGTACTCCGTGAAATAAACTTCGTGTTACCAGCTTACATCGACGACTACCGGAAAATGATCGGAGGGAAAACGATTCTCTTTTGAATCGGTCAAGACTGCATATTTCAGGACTTTCATCCGGTTATCGGTAAAAACATAATCAATGCGACTTCCCGGATTCGTATTGAATCTAAAGCCGTTAAAAGTGCCGGTCGGGCCATATGGCTTTTGTGATGAAATCAGAGAAGAATCGTGCAGAATGAATTGCAGGGCTTTGATTTGTTCCGTTTCCGGTGTCGAATTGAAATCGCCAGTACAGATTGCAGGAAATTTACCCGCAATTTCCTTGATCTTCCGGACCATCAACTTCCCCGATTCTTTGCGGGCGACAACTCCTTCGTGATCAAAATGTACATTGAAAAAGAAAAATACCTTTCCCGATTTACTATCCTTGAATTTTCCCCAGGAACAGATCCGGTTACAGCACACCGCATCCCAACCTTTACCGGGAACATCGGGAGTTTCACTTAACCAGAAATCACCCGAATCAAGTAATTTGAAACGGTCTTTCTTATAAAAAACAGCAGCGTGTTCCCCTCCGTCTTTCCCGTCGTCACGGCCGTGGCCGATGTAGGAATAACCCTCCAGTTCACAAATATCTTTCAATTGGAAAGCAAACCCTTCCTGCGTGCCAAACAGGTCAAAATCATGATATGTGATGAGGCTTTTAACCATTTCCTTACGGTTGATCCAGGCATTTTCACCATCATCAGCCGTTCCATAACGCAGATTATAAGAAGCAATACGCATATTTTTGTTTTGTGCAGCCATTGATAGACAAAACAGACAACATACAATAATCAGAAGTGAGTTTTTCATACGTTCATAATTTTATGGCGTAAAGATAACACATATTTCATTTCAATCGTCCACAATCACAAAGAAGATTATCAATGATCGTGCTCGTGTTCCTCTCCGCCTTCCGTACTCAGGATAATGTTTCGTGCAAGATACGCTTCATTTCCGGCGGCATCCGTACAGTAAACCATCAGGTGATAATCGCCGGGTGTAGCATTGGCCGGGATCTTGATTTCATGATGATGGATATCCGCATTTTTTTGACCCGGTATATCCCACGACTTGTTGAACGTAAAATCAACCGTTGCTTCCGTCGTTGCTTTTAGCGATGGAGCATGAACATGTCCGTCGAAATTGGAATGAATATCCACTTTGTACGACTTCAACATGACGTCGTCCGACAGTTCCAGGTCGAAGTGGATCCCACCCTCATCACCGATTTTCAGCGTGGCGTCCTCCTCGGGTTCCAGCAGGTCAATGACGGGTTTCGTGGTGTCGTTACTGTCATCATCCTTGTCGCACGATGAAAATGTTACAAAACAAATGGACGTCAGACAAACGAGATAAAATTTGAATACTGTTTTCATTTTACTTTACTTTTAAATGGGACATTAATTAATATTTGGAAGTTTCGTCCCGGTTCGGGGATTTCCACTTTCCTGTAAAAACTCAGATGATTGTAATACTTCACGTTCCACAGATTTTGAGCCGACAGCGTGAACTCCACACGGGTTCCGCACAGAGGGACATTTACCGTCGCCCCCATGTTCCAAAGATTAGCTCCGGGCGTTGGATCTTCATTTCTCGACGCTCTGTTTTGCGATGCAATACGCTGCATTTCGATGTGAACCTGAGCATAGTTTGATTTCCACGTCAGGATATTCCGTAAAGATGCGGGTGGTGAAAAGGGCAACGGAATATTCTCATCCACATTGTAGGTGTACACATATTCGCCGGAAACGCGGTAGTTCAGACAAGGTAGAAAATCAATGCCAACCTCCGCTTCAACACCTGCAAATACGGCTTCAGCTTCCGTGTAACGGTAAATCTGCCCGGCATGCGGCAGGACAGACCATTCTCCTGTTGGTTTCAGGTAGATGTAATTACCGAACCAACTGCCGAAAGGGGTAATTGTCAGGGATACATTCCTGTGTTCGTAAGTATAGGAAGCGTCCAGTTGCCAACCCTGTTCGGAATTGAGCGATGCGTCGCCCTGTTCATGCCGGAACGTACCGTGATGCACCCCGTTCGAAGCCAGTTCATTTGCGCCCGGCAACCGGAAACTACGTCCGATATTCACTTTTACCAGATGAATATCATCCGGATTCCAAACCAATCCGAGCGAACCTGAAAAGTCGCCGAACTTACGATCAACCGGGTAACTCCTCCACTGATAAAAATCAATCATATCATTGTCGTAAGACTGTTCTTGCAGGTAGTTTGCCAGGTACGCATCGCGAAACGCCGGTATGTTCAGGCGTCCGTAATCGTAACGAACTCCTCCGCTGACAGTTATTTTTTTATTGGGGCGATAAGCGCTCAGCCATAGAACTCCCGTAGTCAAACGATTGTATTCCGGCAACAGGAACGAATAGCCGGCAATGCAATTCTGTTGATACTGTAGATCCCACCCGGTAGTATGTTCCCAATGCCCGGAATAAAAGGTTTTCATTTTCACGGAAGAACTGAATGTATTCAGTGAAAATTCAAGTTCTTTATCGGCGTCCGTTGCAGGTGGAAGTTGCGTCCCGTAATGCGTGTGGAAACGGCTCCATTCCTCGCGGTGATTGTTCTGAAAACCAAGATCCCAATAACCGGATAACCCGTCCCACGCATAGTGTTGATGGGTCGTTATCTTCAAATGGTTGACCGAGCTGTAGGGAAGTTCGATATTTCTGCTGTCGCCATCATCTTTCAGCAGGGAAGCATCGGGAATACCGTGCGCTCCTGCAAAAAATCCCACTTTTTGATAAGCGTCACTTACCGCGAAATTGGCGTAATAGCCGCCTTTTCTGTAAGCGGTGTACCAACTGACATCACGTTCAAAACCTGCGGTGTTCTTCAATTTTTGTCCTTCAACAGGCAGACGTTGTGTCAGATATACCACCGTGTCTGCAGGTATGCGGTAGTCGCCGAAATGCTGTTCTGAAAAACGCAGTTTCGTATGCCATGCGTTTTTCTTTAATCCGAGCATCACCGATCCACCCAAGGTCTCATTGACGCTTTTACCCAACAGGGCGGCTTCTCCGAAAAACTGATTTTCCGATGGAGGGGGAACCGGGCTTATCTCAACGACTCCACCCATTGCATCGCTTCCGTAAAGTAAGGATGCAGGCCCTTTGCGGACACTCACACGTTCTACGCCGAAAGCGTCTATTTCGAGGCCGTGGTCGGCCCCCCACTGTTGCCCTTCCTGCTTAATGCCGTTTTCCGTTACCGAAATACGGTTGAATCCCATTCCCCGAATCATCGGTTTGGAAAAACCCGAACCGATGTCCATGGAATGAACGCCCGGAATATGCTCCAATGTCTGGGTAAGATTACCTGCAAAATAGTCACGCAGGAATGATTTTTCCACTACTCGGACAGGTTGCGTCGCATTGAGTTCGCTTGTTTTTTTATACGAACCGCTCACCACAACTTCGTCCAACAGGATCACTTTGGTGGTATCGGGTGTTTGTGCGGTAACAGGCAAAGCAAATACAACTGTCAACAGTCGTATCATCCAAGCCTTGTATTTTATACGCTTTCCCATTTTATCCGGTTATAATAACGGCGCAAAGATACAACTATTTCCGAATAACGCAACAGTGTTGCATTTGTAAAAATGATATATTTGAACAATTTGAGCATTTGTAATGAATTCCGTATCCTTCTTTTACGAATAAAGGGCGGATTTTTATTCGTTACGTTTATAAATCGAAGATTTTTATGTAAGTTTGTCGGGTCTATTAGCAGTTGAAGAAATGAATATAGTTGATATATTAAGAAATAAGGGATTGAAGAAAACCATCCAGCGCGTGATGCTTATCAACATATTGCAAAAGAGCGATGTTTCGTTGACCGAAAATGAAATCAAATCGGAAATGGGTGATTTGTACGATCGCATTACATTCTACCGTACTGTGCAGACGCTTTTGGAAGCAGGCATTATACATCGCATCACGGTCGATAACATCACCGTCAAGTATGCGCTGAATCATTTAGACCAGGAACATTCCGGCAATCATATCCACTTTTTTTGCCGGGTTTGTCATTCCGTTACCTGTCTCGAAGATGTTCCCATGCCCGAATACAGTACCCCGAAAGATTATACCGTCGAAGAATGTGAGGTATTAATGAAAGGGGTATGTGAGGTGTGTAAGACCGGAAGACATGTAAGATCGTAAGATCGTAAGATCGTAAGATGTTTTTACTTGTCTTCCGGTTCTGTTTTCTGCTCGGGCGGAGTATCCGTTATTATCCCGTTTTCATCTACGTAAGCAATCATATCTTCAAAGGAAGCGCTGTCTTTGTTTGTTTTACGTTCTTCCTTGCGTTTTTGCTTTTCTTGTCTTTTCTGTTCTTTTTTCTTTTCTACTATTCTCTTGTTGAATGATATGGGCATTGCCATTGTTTTATAATTTATAGTATTGATATTATATGGAAACAGAAACTGTATTTAGTTTCTTTCCCGTTAACTTTTGAATGTCTTTGATGATCGTATATTCTTCACTGGAACAAAATGTGAGTGCAGCGCCGCTCTGTCCGGCACGTCCCGTACGGCCGATGCGATGAACGTATGTTTCCGCCACATCAGGTAAATCGTAGTTGATCACCAGTCCCAGATTAGCAATATCTATGCCTCTTGCAGCAATATCGGTAGCAATGATCACGCGTGTTTTGCCCGACTTGAAGTTAGTAAGAGCGCGTTGTCTTGCATTCTGACTTTTATTGCCATGAATGGCTTCACATCCGATACCTTTTTTATTCAATATCCGTGCAATCTTATCCGCTCCATGTTTTGTGCGTGAGAAAACCAATACTGTTTTTTCCTTTTCTTTTCCCAGAATATGGACAAGGAGTTCGCTCTTTTGAGGTTTTTCTACAAAAAACAAACCTTGTTCTATCGTATCCACCACGGAAGATACCGGCGTTACTTCAACTTTCACAGGATTATGGAGTATCGTTTTCGACAATTTTGAGATCATTTCGGGCATTGTTGCCGAGAAAAACAGCGTTTGTTTCTGTTTTGGCAATAGAGGGAGTAGGCGTTTTATGTCGTGTATAAAACCCATGTCAAGCATCCGGTCGGCTTCATCGAGGACAAAGTGCCGGATATGATTGAGGGTGATGTATTTTTGACTGATCAAATCCAGTAAACGTCCCGGCGTTGCGATTAAGATATCTACTCCATGTTTCAGTTTCTCTACCTGAGGCTTTTGATTTACACCTCCGAATATTACCGTATGATGTAATCCTGTGTATTTAGCATAATCGTTGAAACATTCGTCAATCTGGATCGCTAATTCTCGTGTAGGAGTGAGGATCAATGCTTTTATTTCCCGTTTTTTTCCAACTATTTTATTCTGATATAATTGTTGAATAATAGGTATCGCAAATGCTGCGGTTTTGCCTGTTCCGGTCTGTGCCAGGCCTAATAAATCATTATTACTTAAAACAGGAATAATAGCCTGTTCCTGTATTGGCGTAGGATTTTCATATCCTTTTTCATCAAGAGCCTTCAATATGGGATCTATAATTTTTAATTCTTTAAATGTCATGTGTTTGTATTCAATTGTTTTTAATTGACAGCCTGAATTACTGCCTGCTCTGTTTTCTCAAAAATTTCAGAGAAAGATGTGTCTTTTACGGGAATAGGATCGTGAGTCATCAATTCAAATTTAGTTCCTATACCCAAAGGAAAAGATCCCCACCGGGTCATTTTCCATGAGTTGTTGATTGTAACGGGAATCACATAAGCTGACGGCGCATATTTACAAAGAATTTTCAATCCGTTTTCCGCAAATGGTTTCGGCTTACCCGTTCTGCTTCTTGTTCCTTCCGGGAATATCACTACGGCATGCCTGTTCGTTTCTATACATTGAGCTATATTCTTTATTGCCGACAAAGATTGTTTCGGGTCTTTCCGGTCGATGAGAGCCGAACCGCCATGATTCAGATTGTATGAAATGCTGGGAATTCCCTTGCCAAGCTCAATTTTACTGATAAACTTAGGGTATACTTTCCGCAGGAACCATCCGATAGTTGTAACGTCATACAAGCTTTGGTGGTTAGTGGCAATAATCAGGGGGACATCCGGCGGGATCCTGTTTAATCCGGAAATTTTATATCTCGTACCTAAAATATAGGTATTGGCTACCAGGAAGAAACACAGGGCATCTACGCTCTTCTTGTGGGCTTTGCAACCGAACAGGTTAAAACAGAGCCACTGAATAACATGAAAAATGACCAAAGTACTTCCGAACAGGAGATAATAAATAAACGATAGAGGATATGCGATCACTTTCTGCATTAATATTGACTTTTGAGTTTTGCGTTCAGGAATTCGGTTTTCAAGTTAGATATCACTTCTTTTACGGTTGATATTTTTTCTGATAAATGTACATTGATTCCTGTAAAAGCATACCCTTTTTTCATATTCCCTCTGGCTGCCTGATAGAGCGCCTGGGCGATGCAGTATGGGCTTTTTGTATAGTCGCAGGTTTTGATACAATGGAAAGGACAACTCCGGGGCATTTCCCGGCCTTTTTCAACGCTTTGTATAAATTCTCCATCAATGGCTCTTCCAGGCATTCCTACCGGACTTTGTATGATCTTTACATCTTCTTGTTTTGCATTTATAAAAACATTCTTGAATGTTTCGGACGCATCACATTCTGAGGTTGTTACGAACATAGTTCCTATTTGTACGCCTGAAGCTCCCATTTCTATAAAATGAAGGATGTCTTTTCCCGACGAAATTCCTCCGGCGGCGATCACAGGTATATTTTTTTCATCCTTGTATGAATTTGTTACATTAAGCACTTCCGGCACAAGCCGTTCTAAAGAGTATTGTTTGTCGTCTATCTGTTCTATTTTGAATCCCAGATGTCCTCCTGCTTTGGGGCCTTCTACAACAATGGCGTCGGGCAGGTAGCCGTAATTATTTTTCCATTTGTCGCATATAATTCTGGCTGCACGGGAAGACGATACAATCGGAACAAGTTTTGTTGTGCTGCCACTGGTCAGGTAGGACGGTAAATCGAAAGGAAGTCCGGCTCCGGAAAAGATAATGTCGGCTTTCTCGGCTATGGATGTTCTTACCATATCGGCATAATTGCTCAATGCAACCATGATATTTACTCCGATTATCCCTTTGCTCTTCTCTTTGGCTTTTTTTATTTCTTCTTTTAAGCCTAAAATACATTTATTTAAATAGTCGCCCGAAAATCTATGATAGATCAGACCTAATCCGGCACACGATATGACTCCAATCCCTCCTTCGTTGGCTACTGCCGATGCTAAACCGGACAAGGAAACGCCCACACCCATTCCTCCCTGAATAACCGGAAGTTTGACTTCCAGATTACCTATAAAAAATGATTTCATTTTATTCACAAAATTGTGTCACGATAATTATGATACACATTTTCGCGACTTATTGTTAATATTGTAAACAAGAAAGTTGATTTTGTTGTCAATTTTGACGATGGGAAGACCCGCAAACTACATGCGGAGCAAATCATTGTGATGAAAAGATACAATATAAACTCGATTGTTCTGAGCGCAAAGGTACGATAATAAATGGATTTATCGTATAAAAATAAAATATTTCACTACTATCCGGTAATCTTGTTTTCATACGTACATAATTTATTTCTAAAGGTTATATGGAACTCGCGTCATTGTTGACTACGTCGATTACTTCGTAATTGGCTGATGCCGATTCTACGAATTCATGCGCTGATTAAATTTCCCTCAACCCGATTTGGTCAACACTCCGTAAATTTTTACGTCGAATGACTTCATGAGCAGCCTCGGAATCGTTGACACGAATGACCAGTACCCCTTTCGATTGTGTTGAAAAGCAATACATGTATTCAATACTTATCCCTGCCTGGGTAAAATATTCTATGGTACGGGCAAACTGACCGGGAACGGATTCCGTAAGGATTGCAAACACTTCGCTGATATTGGCGCTGATACGATTCGCTTTCAGTATTTGATATGCTTTCTGGGGATCGTCTGCAATGATGCGGAGGATTCCAAACTCAGAAGTATCCGCAACGGAGGCTGCGATGATACGTACCTGTTCTTTGGCAATTAAGCTGAGAATTTCATTTAACCTGCCAAATTTATTTTCAAGAAAGATAGAGATTTGCTGAATTGTCATGATCGTGTCGTTTTAAATGATTTTTCTAAGGTCTTTGACCCGGACAGCCTTGCCTTCACTTTGAGGGAGGGAGCCTTTTTCCACCAGTTTTACTTTCGGGGTTAACAGTATTTCATCTTTCAATTGATGTGTAATTTCTTTTGTTAATCGTTGCAACACAGAATAATCATCGGTAAAGAGATCACTTAATTCAACTTCAACCAGCATTTCATCATTGGTTCCGATCGTTTCGAGAGTAATCAGATAATTATTTCCTAATTCTTTGAATTGCATCAATATTTTTTCTATCTGTATCGGGAAAATGTTTACTCCTTTCAAAATCATCATATCGTCGCTACGTCCTTTGAAACGATCGATACGTCTATGTGTGCGTCCACATTTGCAAATTCCGGGAATAAAACGGGTAAGATCGCGTGTGCGATAACGCAAAAGCGGCATTGCTTCCCGTTTCAGAGTGGTCAATACCAGTTCTCCGAGTTCTCCTTCGGGGACAGGTTCCAAGGTTACCGGATCAATAATTTCCGCAATCACGTAATCTTCCCACAAGTGTAAGCCGTTTTGTTGCGGACATTCGAATGCCACTCCCGGGCCATTCATTTCAGACATTCCGAAACAATTATAGGCCTTAACACCCAGGAGTTCTTCAATTCTTTTTCGTTGTTCTTCCGAATGAGGTTCCGCTCCGATGATCAGGGTTTTCAGTTTTGTGTCTTTTTTCGGATCACATCCGGCTTCATAAAAAGCGTCGGCAAGCCGGATTGCATAGCTGGGAATTGCATGTATTGTTGTCGTATTGAAATCTGTGATAAATTTCATTTGTCGCTTTGTATTTCCGGCAGCGGCAGGCACTGTCAGACAACCTAATTTCTCGGCGCCATATTGAAAACCAAGCCCTCCTGTAAACATTCCGTAGCCTGATGTATTTTGAAAGACGTCGGTATTCCTTATTCCTACCATATACATACACCTTGCCACCTGGTTAGCCCATTCATCCAAATCTTTTTGACTATGCAACACTACCGTAGGATTTCCTGTTGTACCACTGGAAGAATGTAGTCGCACGCACTTTTCCAGAGGGACAGCAGAAAAGCCGAAAGGATAATGATTCCGTAAATCTTCCTTTGTGGTGAATGGTATTTTTTTCAAATCACTCAGCGACTGAATTGAATTTTCATCCAATCCATTTTCATTCAATACTTTAGCATAATAAGAAGATTGCTTCGCTTGAATCAGTGTAGTTCGAAGTAACTCCAATTGCAGTTTTTCCAATTCATGACGAGAAATAGTCTCGACTTTCTGTTCCCAATACATAATTTGATTGTTAATTCCCGACAAATGTAATAAAATAATAATGGAAAACCAAAAAGGATAATAATATGATAAAAAAATTCTTTGTGCCGGCAATGAAACCGCAAGTAAACTCGATGAATAGTGTAGAGAATGTGGAAATTTCACAGCGATACTGTCTGGAAAAAGTAGTGTAAAAGGATTTGAATTTTAAAAGATTTATTTTTTTGTACGTGAAGAATTTGTATCTTTGTATTATCTTTTATAGAGAAATTTTATATGGATATTCAAACTGTCTACTCAATAGGCTATGGCAATAAAACCATGGAAGAATTTTTATCGGAACTACATAGTTACGGTGTAAGATTCCTGGTTGACATACGGTCAAAACCATATTCAAAATTCAACCAACATTTCTCGCAACAGCCACTGAAAATGATTATTGAAAGGGAACACATTAAATATGTCTACATGGGACAGGAGTTGGGTGGATTACCTGTTCACGATTCCTCTTGTTTTACTCACGATGGGAAAGTTGATTATGATAAGTTGAAAGAAAAAGATTTTTTCAAAAGAGGCTTGCAACGCCTGATAAATGCCAATTCACAAGGGATTAAAGTTTGTATAATGTGTAGTGAAAGTGACCCTAAAATATGTCATAGAAGTAAATTGATTGGAGTTGAATTACAAAAGATTGCAGGTATAGAATTGCAACATATCGTTGGAGTTTCAAAGTTATTAACTCAAACCCAGGTAATCAGTGGATTAACAAAGGGCCTTGGCTTAGTTAATTTATTTGGTGAAGAGAATTTAACCTCACGGAAAGCATATTTGGCAGAATGAAAATATATACAATTGGAGTTTATGGCTCTACGGAAAAAGAGTTTTTTGATAAATTGGTTGAAAATTGTATAGATACATTTTGTGATATTAGACAAAGACGTGGTGTTCGTGGTAGTGAATATGCTTTTGTCAATAGTAATCGTTTACAGAATAAATTAGCAGAATTGAACATACAGTATGGATATATTCCGGAATTAGCCCCAACAACAGAAATCCGAGAACATCAAAAATCAGAAGACTTGAAACAAGGCGAACGCAAAAAGGACAGAAATAAGTTAGGTTCGGTTTTCTCAACTGAATTTAAGAATAAAATCATCGAAAAATTTGCTTTTGATACTTTTATAGAACAATTGAAAAATGCAAGGGCAAATCGTGTAGTTTTATTTTGTGTTGAAGGGAAAGCCGAAGCGTGCCATCGCTCTATCGTGGCCAATGAATTGAATAAAAGATATAAATTTGAAATAGAACATCTTTGATTTATGCATAAAATACTTATAGTCTCAAAAACGAAAATGGCAAACAACAGAGTATGTGTTGGTGGCATTGATATTGACAATAAATTATCTGTCAGATTGTTGGATGATAATGGTTGTCACGAATCTGCCGACATTTGCCTGTTTAATATCTGGGAGATTTGGGATGTAGAGTATGTTATACACAATCAAAGATCTTTACCTCATTCAGAAGATATTCGTATAACTAGAAAAAAGAAATCTAGTGTTTTGAAAAATGAAATGTCAATGCTTGATTTTTTAAACAAAATGCGATTTCCTGTTTCTCAAGGGGATATACATACCACTTTTGAGGGGAAATTAAAAAGCACTAACAGTGGAACTTTTTATATATCCGAAGATTCCGTGCCAAGTAATAGCACTTGTTTTTGGATTTGTGACAGAGATATTATCCGAAAGGATAGTTTCGGCAAGATAAGATACCGATATTCAGACGGAACACGACAATGGGGATTTGCTTTTGTTGGTTTAGAAGAAGATCCCATACCAATTATATTACAAGGCACATTAATACGGTTATCATTAGCACATTGGTGGTTACACGATGGCAACAAAAAATGTTTTCTGCAACTCTCAGGGTGGTATTGATTTTCGAAAATATATCGTCAAAAATCAGAAACTATTATCACTCTGTAAGGTGGTTATTCCTTAGATGATTGGCTCTAACTGATTAAAATTTAAAATAAATGAATCCAAATCTTAGAGGTCTGAATGATATTGAAATAGAGATCAGTAGGCAACAATATGGAACGAATCTTTTAACTCCTCCAAAGAAAGATTCTGCTTGGAAACTTCTTCTCGAAAAATTCAAAGATCCGATCATCCGCATTTTGTTGATTGCCGCCTTTCTTTCCTTGATCGTATCGTTTGTTCATAATGATTTTGCAGAAACAATAGGAATTATTTTTGCTATTTTATTGGCTATCGGGATTGGATTCTGGTTTGAATTGGATGCAAACAACAAGTTTGACCTGTTAAACCGGGTAAATGACGAGACCTCCGTCAAAGTGATCCGGAACAAAAATATATGTGAGATTTCCAAAAAAGAAATTGTCGTCGGCGATATCGTTTTATTGGAAACCGGGGAAGAAATCCCTGCGGACGGACAATTATTGGAAGCTATCTCACTTCAGGTGAATGAATCGAGTCTGACGGGAGAGCCTGTTATCTCGAAAACCACGGTAGAAGACGATTTTGATGATCAGGCAACTTATCTTTCCAATAGGATTTATCGGGGAACAACGGTTGTCGACGGTCATTGTATAATGGAAGTGACGTCTGTTGGAGATTTCACGGAATTTGGAAAAGTCGCCCGTGAATCCGGTATAGCATCAAAGGAAGTAACGCCTCTTAACAAACAATTGGATAGTTTAGCCAAAATAATCAGTGTGGTTGGATTTTCTTTGGGGATACTGACTTTCCTTGCATTGTTCATTAAAGATATTTTCTTTGGGGGCTACCACAATACGTTCGATCAGTCGATGTTGATCGATACTGCCGGACGTATTCTGGAATATTTTATGGTTGCCGTTACCCTGATAGTGGTCTCCGTACCGGAAGGTTTACCCATGAGCGTCACCTTAAGCCTGGCGTTAAGCATGCGCAGGATGTTAAAAACAAATAATCTGGTACGTAAAATGCACGCCTGCGAAACAATGGGAGCTGCTACCGTTATTTGTACGGATAAAACGGGAACATTGACCCAAAACCAGATGCAAGTGGTAAAAACTAATTTTTTCGGCTTGAAAGATCAGGTTTTACAGGCTGATAGCGCCGGCAGGCTGATCATTGGAAATATTTCCGCCAATTCAACTGCATATCTTGATTTTACGGATCCCAAACGTCCGAAAGCGCTGGGTAATCCGACAGAAGCAGCCTTGTTTCTTTGGCTCTATAAAAATAACATCAATTATTTAATAGAAAGAAATAATACCTGTATAGTTGAACAACTTACATTCAGTACTGAGCGTAAGTACATGGCAACGATTGTGAATTCCCATGATTTAAATAAAAAAATATTGTATGTCAAAGGAGCTCCTGAAATAATATTGGATTTGTGCAAAACCCCGTCTACCTGTTCGCCTACCCTCGCGTCTATTTTCGCGTCCACCCACAAGCAATTATTACAATACCAGAATCAGGCCATGCGCACCTTGGGATTTGCTTATAAGGAACTCGAAAATTCCGAAACCCGCAGCATCGAAGAATTGGTAAAAAGTGGCATGTTATTCCAGGGAATAGTCGCCATTTCAGATCCCGTAAGGGCAGATGTCCCGGAAGCTGTAGCAAAATGTCTCAGCGCCGGAATAGATATAAAAATTGTCACGGGAGATACTCCGGGAACGGCAAAAGAAATAGGCCGGCAGATTGGTATCTGGGATGAAAATGATACGGATCTCAATATTATTGCCGGAGTGGAATTTGAAGCTTTACCGGATGAAGAAGCCCTGGAACGGGTTCGGAAACTGAAGATCATGTGTCGTGCCCGTCCTACCGATAAACAACGGTTGGTACAACTTTTACAAAAATGCGGTGAAATTGTGGCGGTGACGGGTGACGGAACGAATGATGCTCCTGCGTTGAATTTTGCTCAGGTCGGACTCTCGATGGGCTCAGGCACCTCTGTGGCAAAAGAGGCCAGCGATATTACCCTGCTGGATGATTCTTTCAATAGTATTGCTACGGCAGTCATGTGGGGGCGGTCGTTATATCGAAATATCCAGCGTTTTTTATTATTTCAGCTGACAATTAATATTACAGCCCTGGTAGTCGTATTTTTCGGATCATTGTTTGGACATGAGCTTCCGTTGACGGTGACCCAGATGCTTTGGGTCAACCTGATCATGGATACCTTTGCTGCAGGAGCCTTGGCTTCTCTTCCTCCGGATCCGAAAGTGATGAATGAAAAACCCAGAAAGAATACGGATTTTATCATTACCCCGAAGATGGGGAAAAATATTGTCTCCACCGGTGTTTTCTTTGTCGTTTTGCTCTCCTCCATTTTGTATTATTTTAATTCGACAGGCCTTGATACCTATAAACTTTCCTGTTTCTTTACCATATTTGTGATGCTGCAATTCTGGAATATGTTTAATGCAAAAGCGTTTGGAACAAGGGCTAAATCAGCGTTCAGCGATCTGAAAGAGAGTAAAGGTTTTATATTGGTGTCTTTACTCGTCTTATCCGGACAGTTCCTGATTGTACAATTCGGAGGAGAAGTCTTCCGGACGGAACCGATTTCGTTGAGAGACTGGGGACTTATCATCGGAGGAACGTCGTCGATATTGTGGATTGGAGAAATATTCCGGTTCGTTTCCCGGACAGTTAAGTCATTGAAATAAAATATTGATGGAAAAAAAACAACGATCGCCCCGGAACAAGACAATGGAACTTTCGGAACAAGAGTTTTCCGAATACAAATCCCGATTGCTGGAAGTTTTATCCCCGGTTTCTCCGGAAGATATCAGGAATAAAACAATCAATGGCGATCTGTTGGATGTTTTGAAATTTCTCCCCGAAAATTTTGCTGATCTTATCATCATTGATCCTCCCTATAACCTGAATAAAAATTTCTCCGGCCTGAAATTTTTCAAAATGAAAGATGATCTTTATCTTGATTATCTTCGTTCCTGGTTCTCTCAGGTAGTTTCTCTTCTCAAACCGAATGGATCGTTGTATCTTTGTGGAGATTGGAAATGTACCGCCGCCTTACAGACCGTCATGAATGAACATCTTTCCGTATTGAACAGGATTACGTGGCAACGGGAAAAGGGGCGGGGAGCCAGGGCTAATTGGAAAAATGCCATGGAAGACATCTGGTTCGGAGTGAAAAATCCCGATGATTATTATTTTGATATAAAATCCGTCAAAATAAGGAGGAAAGTAATTGCTCCGTACGTTTCCGACGGCCTCCCCAAGGATTGGGAGCAAACTGCCGAAGGGAATTTCCGGATGACACATCCTTCTAATTTCTGGGATGACGTCACTGTCCCATATTGGTCAATGCCTGAAAATACCAACCATCCCACCCAGAAGCCTGAAAAGTTGATTGCCAAACTTATTTTGGCCGGTTGTCCTCCCGGAGGAATCGTTTTTGATCCGTTTCTAGGCTCCGGGACTACCTCTGTTGTCGCGAAAAAGCTTGGGCGTAATTATTGTGGCATTGAAATCAATCCGGAATATTGCTGTTTAGCCGAGAAACGGCTGGAAATTGCGGAATCGAATCCCGGTATTCAAGGATATTCCAATGGAATTTTCTGGGAACGAAACAGCCGTCCGTAAAATTTCCATAAATTTATGATACAGGATGGTTTCAGGTTATCCCACGTAATTCCCGTTAGCCCAGTATTCCACTAATCCCTTAAACATCCGATTGGTACTACATAAACCCCATCATTTCGTTTGTAAGCATATTGCCCCAAGCCTGTAAGAACCATCAAAAAGGGGGGAGATTTCATTATAAAAGGCAATCGTATCTTCATTCATACTCCCTGCTTCATTAGTCTCCAAGTCATCAAATATCGTCTTAACAGATACTTGTCCGCCTTGATGTCGTGCGTAGGAACGCAACAATCTTTTGGCAAAATCAGGACTTCTATTTACGTTGTCTACTCTGGAAATATCATGATTGGCGATTGCATCTACATAGT
>JAIRZF010000292.1 GCA_031267385.1 Dysgonamonadaceae bacterium
GGAAGCTGATTGGGCGAATCCCAACGGCGTCCAGTATTCTCGTCCGAGTCGCGTAACTTTTGCCCGTAACGCAAATTTTCCAGGTATTATTTTTACTGCTGCAGAAACCTGGTTTATCAAAGCGGAAGTTTTCCAACTGGGTTGGGCTCAGGGTGATGCATTGGCCGCTTTCAAAAAAGGGATAGCAGAATCGTTCAATTATTATTACTGGTTGAATAATATTTCTACGGAATTGCCTGTTTATACTGCTCCTGACGCCTCCACAATAGATGCTTTTGCTCAAAAATTGTGGGATAAGGACAATAACAAGCAAAAAGTCATACTTGAACAAAAGTGGTTGAATACCGCTCTTATCGATATGAGGCAATCCTGGGCTGATTTGCGGAGAACCGGTTATCCCGAACTTACTTTCCTGAGAGACAGCGACGCCCCGGAAGCAAAAACGCCTCCTTACCGATTGATGTATCCGGACAACGAAAGAACCAGTAATACAGCTAATTGGGAATCTGTAAAAGGGCAGGATACTCACTACACGAAGATTTTCTGGGCGAAAGACGGTGATTATTACACTGCACAGTAATTGTTGATATTGAACTCAGAATAACAAAAAAGAGCCGGCGTCGACCGGCTCTTTTTGATCCCTGAGCTTAGGGTTTGCCACTATAACTAAAAAACCTATTAATTGAATGTAACCGTTACCTTATTATAGTCAAACGTAAGTCCTCGTATCTCATACTGATCGGCTTTATTATTCACAGTAGTAGACAAGTCGCTTGCATTGGGAGTACCATTAGCCGGATTCAATACATTGACCCTCAAAGAACCTTTAGCTGAGGTCAAACGTTTGATTTTAACATTTTGAATTCCTTTTCTTGTTTCCGGCCATGTCAGAGAGTATGCGCCCGAACCGGAGGCAATCTCGGAACCGCTTTCATTCACAACAATATAATCGGTACCGGGAGTTAAAGTAGTAGTTCCATTGTTTGTCACCCAAAAATAAGTTACCGCGTCATAAGAACGTATTCTCTCACTACTAAGTTGGAATGGGATGGGACTGGTAATATTGACTTCGCCCGTATTATTCCACGTTCCTGTTCCGATTCTCCACCGGGCGGCGCCATCGGCTGCAATTTCGTAATTGAGCGCGTCTGTATTTACATTGGTTTTATAAAACCCGATATAATATACATGCTCCATCTCAGCAAGACCATCGCCCCAAATGTTGTCTTTTTCGCAACTTGTCATCCCTAACAGGACAAATATTGTTGCATATATAAATGATATTTTTTTCATAATTTATATTTATCGTTTTTTACTTCTGTTTATACTTTCTTACCATCCCGGATTTTGTTTGATATTTCCATCTGATTGTGCAATTTCAAACGTAGGGATCGGATAGTAATAATCTTTGGCAACATCGAAACGCCTTGTATTTGCTTTTTCTATCAAACGAACATTCGGCTCGGAATATGCAAAGACTCCGTCAACATTTCCATTACTGTCGGTAAGCCATTTTGTAAACTCGGAATCTCCTGCCTGAGAAGTACCATTGTATGCTTCATTTGCTGTAAACTTAGCGCCCATAACAGCTTTCGGAAGAACAGTCTCTGCTATTTTCCAACGGATAATATCCGGATAACGCCTGTTTTCCGACATCAATTCCACAGAACGTTCACGACGAATCTCGTCTCTCATGTTCAAACTATTGGCTGTAACAAAAGCGTTCGTCAGTTTTGCGCTGAAATCTACACGGGTTCTCAAGGCATTGACAGTTTCATTCAACTGATCATCGCTGATGGAACCGTTCAATTCATACAGCGCTTCTGCATAAGAAATCAACATTTCACCATAACGGATGATGATACGGTCGGTATAGTCTCTGGAGGATCCCCAGCGATCACCGGAAACCGATTTTTTCTGTTGATACCCCAGGGGACGCTGCGGGTCGAAAGGAGCATATGCGCCTTTACCGGTATTGATCCATCCGATTTTAGCATCGACCAATGTTATCGTTGCATTATCCTGAGGATCATTGATACGCCAGATGCTCATGGCCAGTCTGGGGTCGCGCGCTCCTTTACCTTCTGCAAGCGGGGTTACACCGTCGGTTTCATATCCGAACGCATGATTGAATGATGTTTCGGGAGAAACGACCAGAGGCGATTTTTCACGCGGCAAACCATCTGCATAGAGGTATGTATCAACCATAGAACGTGTCACGGCATAAGTACCTTCGCTTTCTCCGGAATAAGTGTGGTTGGTATAACCGGTACCGTTGCCTCCATTGGGGCCATACGCTTTTGCAAAAAGGGCTTCTTTGTTGGTTGCATTGCTTTCATCAAAGAATACAGCTTGATAATCGGAATATAAAGCATGTCCCTCGGATTTTAGTGAGTTATAAGCATTTATACTTTTTTGCAGGTGTGCTTTCCATTGGGCTTCGCTCCCTAAATTGTGGTATTTTTGCATTGTACCTTCATGCAATCCGATACGTACTATCAGGGCAAGGGCGGCGGAACGGGTCACCCGGCGGCGGGCAAATTCGTCGGTTGTACCCTGCAGATCGGCGCGGGTAGGCAAATACCCGGCGGCATATTCAAGATCGGCATAGCATTGTTGTATGACCTCTTCCCTTGGAGTGCGTCCCATTTTCAAATCGGGATCGCCGGTACTTTTAAACGTTTTCAGCACCAGAGGCACATCACCGTATTTACATACGAGGTCAAAATAATTGTATGCACGGAAAAAACAGGCTTCTCCCAAATATTTATTCAGGACATTTTCTGCGATAGGTGCATTGATTCCTTTTTCAAGAATATTATTTGCGGTAAAGATTCTCTTGTACGGATCTGTCCAATCACCATTTTCGGCCGGTACGGATCTGGTTCCGGCGCTGACGCCATCCGCATTTTTAGCGATTTGATCATCTGCACGGACATCATGACCATGGAAGGACAATTGTTCGTACAATCTGTTACAGGCGCCTTTCAAATCATTCTCCGATTTCCAGAAGTTATCATCAGTTAAATCGGTCTTCGGCGTAACATCCAACATGTCATCACAACTGACTAAAGTTGTTGTTATCAATATAATACTTAAATATAATATCTTTTTCATATTCTGATTTTCTGATTTTTAGAATGTTAAATTAAGACCCATAGTCCACGTACGGAAGAATGGATAATAGTTGGTATCTTTTTCATTACCGACTTCCGGGTCAAATGCTTTCAACACATTGGTATATTCCCAGACATCCGTTCCGGCCACATATAAACGTAACTGCTGGAACACTTTTTTAGAAACGGGGATAGAGTATCCTAACTGAATGTCTTTAAGACGGATATAGGCGCCATCCTGCACCCAGCGATCCGCCGGATTATAATTGAAGGTTTGTCCTTCATAAGGCCTTGCGAAATAGGCATTCTTATTGTCTTCCGTCCAGTAATCGCGGTTCACCGTCCACGGCATTTGGTATGAATAACCCAGAGGCGCCAACGTTGTCGCATTGAGAATAAAACTGCGTTTGCCTACTCCCTGGAAGAAACATGAAAAATCAAATCCTTTCCATTCTACTCCAAGATTGATTCCATACATATAGCGTCCGTTAGAAGATCCCAGATATACAAGATCTCCAGGGTCATCCGGAGTACCGCCGCCAATACCAATGGTATGATCGGCTTTACCCTGAGCCAGATAACGGACGTCTCCTCCGCTTACTTTAGCATCATTGAAAGACTGGTATCCCGGATTCGCGTCTTTGTAGGCAAGATATTCTTCACGACTATTCCAAAAGCCGTCGGTTTTATATCCCCAGATAGTATTGAGAGCATAACCTTCCAACAATTTTACAGCGCCTGCATTGATGACATTATTTCCGGCATAACTTACCAGCTTGTTCTGGCTGTCGTCAACGTTAATGCCGACACGATAGGAAACATCTCCTATCTTATCACGCCAGTCTACGGAAACTTCCCATCCCCATGCTTTCATTTTACCTACATTCTGATACGGAAGTTCTACCACTCCGGCAATGTTACCGACACGTAACTGAGCTAACATATCATCGTTCGTTTTCCAATAATAATCTGCAGTAACATTCAACTTGTTCTTGAAGAAACTCATGTCCACACCGATGTCCGTTGAGGTTAAAGTTTCCCAGGTAACATCTTCCGATACCATTGCTTTTTGATAATAGACCGGATTACCCATAATACTCAGGATCGATGTGGTACTGGTTTCCGTTTTGTTTGAGATCAAACCAAAATAGGGATAATACATACTGTTAAGCACGGTGCTGTTACCCAGTTGTCCCCAGGAAAAACGCACTTTAAAATTATCCATGTATTCTCTCACCGGTTCATAGAACGCTTCTTCGCTCACCCGCCATCCGACGGATGTGGAAGGAAATACTCCCCAACGGTTGCCTGAAGCAAGACGCGAACTGCCGTCGTAACGGACATTGGCTTCCAATAAATATCGTCCGGCAAAATCATAATTGACACGTCCGAACAACGAAGCCATTTTCCATGGCTGTATAGCATCACTCAACACGGTATTTGTAGGTTCTGTGCTGTCATAATAATTGAAACTGAAAAAATCGTTAGACAGCAGGTTACGTGCAGTGGCCGATATTTCATCTTTCAAATATTGTTCGTAAGAAGCGCCTCCCATTATATGCAAAGAATGGTTGTCTATTTTCAAATCGTAGTTTATAATAGCTTCCAGTTTATCCTGATAGCTGTCATTTTTTGTTTTAACGACTCTGTTCGGATTATTGATTTCATATCCCGCCCGGGCAGCTCCATCACGTCCCATAGACGGACGGAAACGGTAATCTCCTTCATAACTGTAGAATCCGGCTCTTCTTGATGCATTCAGGTCTAAAGTCAGTCCTTTTATAAGTTCTTTGATGCGCAAGTTAACATTTCCCGTAAAATATTGATTCTTAGCGATAACTTCTCCCCCGTTCTTCATTGCATCAATAGCATTTTGTTGCAAGTCAGCGCTATAAGGATTATTTTCATAATTAGTATCTTCTTCCGGCAAATAAATAGCCTGGCGTCCGCGGTCGTTATACAAGTGAGATAAAACGGATGCAGGTCCCATCGGATTTGAATGATCCACACCCATTTCATAAGAAGTTTGTAAATTCAATTCCAGGTACTTATTCATTTCCGTATTCATGGTAGCGCGCAGGTTATAGCGGCTGTAATCATCGGGACCGTATTTCAGCATACCGTTCTTATTATGATAACCCAGAGACACATAATACCGTGTATTTCCATGTCCTCCGCTTACAGATGCAGCATGATTTTGTTGCATAGTATAATCTTTCGTACCTTCATCCAGCCAGTTTGTATTACCGTGGAATGTCCAGCGCGTACCGTTCGGATAATAATTATAATTCGGATTTGACACCCATGAAGTTTGTTCCGCATTTTGTTCCGGAGCTCCGCGATCGGCATTACGGGCGCTGTTGATATAATCCTGTTCTTCCCACGGGGACATACGTTGCGGCATATTGCCGGGAGTATTGATACCGAATGAACCATTGTAAGAAATCCTCATTTTTTGTGACGTTCCTTTTTTAGTGGTTACCAGCACTACTCCACCGGCGGCGCGGGCACCATAAATAGAAGCGGCGGCAGCATCTTTCAATACCGATACCGACTCAATATCCTGAGAGTTTAGCATGGTCAGGCTTCCTTCCACTCCATCAATGAGGATAAGTGCATCGGCAGCGTTAGCGGAAGAAAATCCACGAACACGCAAGCCGCTCGTTTCATGACCCGGTTGTCCGCCGGTACGCAACACGGAAACACCCGGCATCTGTCCCTGCATTGCACTCAACACATCGGTAGTTGCTTTGGATGCGATGTCCTGCCCACTCACTGAAGTGATAGCTCCGGTCAGGTTTATTTTCTTTTGAATACCATAACCTACGACAACCACCTCATCAAGTATCTGAATGTCTTCCGACATTTGAATGACGATATCCTTGCGACCTTCCAGATTATAAGAAACAGAAGTATAACCAAGATACTGGAAATCCAGAACGGCATTGGGATTACCGACTGTTAATGTGAAATTTCCATCCACATCTGTAGACATGCCATTACCGGTACCTTTTTCTACTACACTAACACCTATCAATGCTTCTCCTGTAGCAGCATCCAAAACTTTCCCGGTAATTCTGATTGATTGTTGGGTTTCCGATAGATTTAAGTTTTTGGTATTTTCTTCGACTGCATAAGCAGATGCGAAGCAAAGTACCATTAACAGCGAGAAAATTCTCCACTTTTTTTTCATAATGTTTACTTTTAAGAATTTGTAACTAGAATTTGAGCGTTTGTAATTAAGATTAACATAAATCAATGAATTTGCATAGGCTTCTAAATTTATTTATTTTATTTTTGAGTTTGAAAGTAAATATACCCCAAAAAAACGCATATTTATAAAAACAAAAGGTGGAGATTTGTTCATAAAAGGTCTGGTTTTTTTTCAATGTACAGAATCGAACCTATTGTGTACAATATCAAAACTACAGACCCTTAAATTCATAAATTTCACAAGGAAATGATGAAAAAATTTGATTCTTAGCATAAATTCGTTTAAATTTGTGGGTTAAGAAAAATTTAAGAATCCATTATGAAGAAACACTATTCCCCATTAATTTTAACATTGCTGTTTTTCTTTGCAGGAAAGGGATTTTGCATTGACTTGTCTTCATATCGTTTTCATACCATTCCGGCCACCCCCTATTACCACGGTATCTATTCCATCGTGAAAGACAGTATCGGACGAATCTGGTACAACGGGAGTACGATCATATTTATGTACGACGGGGTTTCGTTCAAGCAAATGGACGACCGGATCACTTCAAAATCTCCTGATTTTTCATGGCAATTCGGGGATCTCGTCATGGATAACAAAAAAAACCTTTTTGTTTCGACAAACAACGGCCTCTTTCAACTGGACTATGACAGTTTGAAATTTAATCAGATATGTACAGGAAATATACTTGTCGTCAGTCAGGGAGAAAGCGGGATAATCTGGTTTCATCGAAACCGGAAAATTGAGTCTTTTTCTACGGATAAAAACTATATCCCGGAAAGTTATGATCTTCCTGAAAAAGCAAGTCCGTCCTATTTAACAGAAATCAGAGGGGATATTTACTTCGGCACATATCCCGGTGAAATTTATAAACTGAATAAAAAAAAGAAGACATTCGACCTGTTATTCCATATTTCCGAAGGATATGTGAGGCATATAATCGAATACAACGGGGATTTTATTGTATTGACGCAAAATCACGGGTTGTATTTTTTAGATCAACAAGGGAATATAAAAAAGCATTATCCTCTGAAGTTCAATATGAATGAATCCATCAACTCTAAAAAATTATATGTCGATTCATTTGGAGTTCTGTGGGTAGGCACGCAACTGGGCATTCAATTAATTGACCTCCGCACCGGGGAACAAGATCTGCTGCACTCCAACCTGAATGATCCTCTGTCCCTGCCCCACAATTCGATATGGTCTATCAGTCCTGATCCCGACGGAGGGATCTGGGTGGGAACTTTCGGAGGAAAATTAAGCTTTGTCAACTTCAATGACAACCGGGTAAATTATCGTACGGCAACCAAAGGCGGACTGAACAATTCCGTCGTCAGCTGCTTTGAAGAAGATAAAGACGGTAATATATGGATTGGGACGGAAGGAGGAGGATTAAATTTCTGGGACAGGAAAAAGGATGAATTTACATACTACATCCATCAGTCCAAAAACTCCGTGAATTTTAATTTGATTAAAGTCTTACATTACGATGAATCACACGAAAATCTGAGAATCGCGTCTTATAACGGAGGTATTAACATTTATAACACAAAAACCAAAACATTCCACGACCTGAAAATCCATACCCCCGGAAGTGATTCCCGTTATCTTAATGTCTACGATTTTTTATTGCAGGGAGACTCCGGGATCTGGACTTCAGAACCGGAACGGGGATTGTATTACGTTTCACTCAAAACCAATAAAACACGACAAATAACGCTGTCCGATACTACAGGGCAACTACAGACAAACCCTCAGATCGTTAAACTGATGCGGGCTTCGGAAGACCAACTTTATCTTTTCACAAGAATGGGTTTGTACTTGTTTGATACCCGGAAAGAATTGATTACGGAACACTTCCTGATCAGAAATTCACAATATGCCAGCAATATTATCAACTGCTGTTGTATGACCTCATCCTCCGATCTTTGGATAGGAACCCGGGGAGGAGGCGTTAATTTATTTTCCAAAGACGGAACTTACCGGAACTTCAACAAAGATTCCGGATTTGACGCAAATACGGTATTCAGTATCCTCGAAGACAAGTCAACTCAATACATCTGGATGGCAACAGACAATGGTTTGATCTGTTATGATTCATTCCAAAACCAATTCAGGAAAATAGACATTGTTCATTCCAGTATCTATGGTTCATTTTATCCCCAATCCTGTTTCCAAACATCATCAGGAGACATGTTATTCGGAGGCACCAATGGTTTTGTCATATTCAATCCATCTAAAATGAGGATTAACAAACAGTTACCCAAAGTGTTCCTGTCAAAATTTCTTATTGATAACAGGGAAGTTGTCCCCGGAGGAGAAAAATCTCCGCTTCCTAAAGATATTTCCGTGTTAACCTCTACCGGTAAAATACAAGATAAATCACAATTTAAGCTATCCCATAAGCAGACTAACATCGGATTCCAGTTTGCGTCCAACAGTTATCTGGAAAATAATAAAAACCAGTATGCCTGCCGGCTTTCCGGTATCTCCGACGAATGGCAGGTACTTCCCATCGGCCAATCGTATATTCAATATTCTAATTTACCACCGGGTTCATATACTTTCGAAGTTAAAGCGGCAAATAATGACGGGGTTTGGGGAGAAAAATCCACCGGCTTATGTTTTGTAGTCAAACCGGCTCCCTGGTTCTCTCTTGTGGCTTATCTTTTTTATTTTTTCATTTTTCTTTCCATAATGTATCTTATATGGAAATATTTTTCGAATAGGAAAGAGTTCAGTTACAAAATAAAACTGGAAAGAATTGAAAAAGAAAAGATAAACGAAATCACACAAATGCGGATTAATTTTTTTACAAATATTTCGCATGATTTAAAAACTCCGTTAACCCTGATCATTGATCCTTTGAAACGGCTTGAAAAAACAATATCACCTGAACATCAGGGAAATAGTTACATCGAATTGATAGAACAAAATGTGAGACGTATTCAACGGATGATCAATCAACTACTCGAATTCCGGAGAATTGAAAGTAAGAAAATCAACCTGGAGTTTCAAACCGGGGATATTATTGAATATACTTCCGAACTGTTCCGGTTATTCATCCCATACGCCAGGGATAAACATATGTTTACTGAGATCGATACATTTACATCTCACCTGAAAGTCCAACTGGATCCGGATCTGATCGAAAAAATATTCTCAAACCTGTTCTCCAATGCCGTAAAATATTCTCCTGAGGGAGAATCCATTATCTTCAAAATATCAACGGCTACAGAAGAGGAAAAGGCCATCTTAACACAGGATAAAAGCCACACATCAAACTTCCTGTACCTTACATTTGATGTAATAAATACCGGAACTACCATCAATCCGAAGCAAGTGGAAAATTTATTCGAATCATTTCAACAGTTATCTGCAAAGAAAACAACGATACAGAGAAGCACGGGACTGGGACTTTCCATAGCCAAAGAGTTGATTCAGGCGCTGAACGGAATTATTCAGCCGATTATCCGTCCGGATGAAGTAATTTTCCGGGTTATCCTTCCTTTTACCCTCGTAGTAAACACGGGCGAAACGAAAATAATCCAAGAGGCAACGGATACGGAAGTCCCTGATTATCAATATACTTTATCTGAATTAAAAGCGTTGCAGGAATATCCGTCCGCATTGAGAAAGGAAGGAAAAAGAAACAATGAACAACACAAGCTGGTTGTCATAGAAGACGACGAGACGCTTAAAAATTATATTGTAAAGGAATTATCGGAAATATTTACCGTTTACTCTGCAAAAGACGGACAGGAGGGGATCAATCTGGTGAAGAAAATAAATCCTCAGGTCATTATTTCCGACCTGATGATGCCGGGATTGGATGGGTTTGAAGTCTGCAAGCAACTCAAAAACAACCTGAAGACAAGTCATATTCCAATTATCATGCTATCGGCAATAGCGAACCAGGATAAACGCCTGAGCAGCCTGAAAGAAGGCGCCGACGTTTTTATTGAAAAACCATTCGACCTGGATTTTTTAATACAACAAATTAAAAACCTGATTGAAAGCCGGGAAAACCTGAAAAAAATCTATTCCCAAAAATACATCGTCGAACCGTCTCAAGTGGTAGTAACGTCCGTCGATGAAATATTTTTCAAAAAAGCAGTCTCTTTCGTTGAAAAAAACATTCAGAATCCGGATTATGATGTGGAAAATTTTGTTTCCGACATGGCAACCAGCCGTACTCTGTTGTACAGAAAGATCAACGAAGCTACCGGTATGTCGATCAAAGAATTTATTCTCGACATGCGGATGAAACGGGCTGCACAGCTACTCAGGGACTCCCATTATAATGTCTCTGAAATCTCCGTAATGGTCGGATTCAACGATTCCAAGTATTTCAGTACCAGTTTCAAAAAACATTACGGGATGCCTCCTTCAGAATTTAAAAACAGTGAACGGTAAAGAAGTTGTCTCAAATCACTCTACCGGAAGAAATACCGACTTCAGATCGCTTGTTTTCACGGAAACGACGTTTTTCCCTCCGTTTTTATTCAGTCTTACGCGGGCTTTCCCATTGTAAGCCTGGACTTTTTTCGAACCGGTAGACGTTCCCTGATTAATTACGAGGTTTCCATCTCCCGCAGATTCAAAAAAGATAAATTTCCGGGAATCCGGGCACAAAATACCTTTTTCGTCCAGCAATTGAGCCTCTACCCATGCATATTCCGACGTATTTTCAATGACAGACAATTTTATTTGCGCCTCTTTACCCCATTTTTCAGTTTGATATACAAATGTAATTTCATCAGTAACAGATTGTTTCCCTTTCTTACCAATCGCTTTCACGGTATTTTGTCCCTCTTTCAGGGCTGTTTCCCATCTCAAACCGGCAGCAGGAAAATCCTGAGAATTACGTTTTTTCTTCCCTAAACTCTGATCGTTCAGAAAAAACTCGACTTCTTCACAATTAGAATACACTTTCAAACTCTTTTGTTCATTCACTTCTCCCCATCGAACAGGCCAGGAATGGCCATAAATGTGGATCATCGGTTGATCAGTCCAATACGACTGAAACACATAAAAACTTTCCTTTGGCGTGAAATCCCGTCCTACAACTCCTTTTTGATTCATATACGGAACAGGATTTTCGGGTCGTACAGGAGTAGAAAAATCTTTGAAAGGCCAATAAGCAGTTCCGGTGAGCCAGGGCATGTTTTCCTGTTCCTTGAGATGCCAATCTATCAGATCACAAATATACGTTTCACTCCAGTCTCCATCGACCGGCGGACGTTTGCTATGCTCATTCGGACGTTCTGCATGGCGGAGCGCATGACTATCTCCTCCCCACTCCACATGAAGGAAATGTTTGACCGTACCAAAATTCTTTTTCGTCATTTCCAGGTAGTCCGTATATTTATTACTGTACCAACCTGCCCAAATAGAAGGAGAATAAACGTCTACAATATCTTTACAAAAATCGCAACGGCGAATGCAGGTCATACGTGAATCATCCGATTGATGCGATAAATCATGTAATTCTTTCATAAACGCACGAATAGATTCTTTATCGAATTCCGGGAAATCATTGGGCCAATCGTTTTCATTACCCAATCCCCACAGAATAACGGAGGGATGGTTTCGATGCTGTGCAATCATGTTACGCAACATTCTTCCGGCCTGTTCACGATATACTTCACCTCCAAGTCCGCCACGACACCAGGGTATTTCCTCCCAAACCAGAATTCCCAATTTATCGCACTGCTCCAGAATGATGCGGGATTGCTGATAATGCCCTAAACGGATGAAATTCACACCCATGGACTTCATCATCTGCATTTCATAAAGCATCATGTCTTCGGTCATCGCAGCAGCAACTCCGGCATGATCTTCATGACGATGAGTTCCTCTCAGAAGTAACCGGGTTCCATTAAGCATAAAAGGGCCTTTCTCCATGAATTCAAAATGCCTGAACCCAAAACTGTCTCTCCAGGTTGTCGTATCTTTTCTCGACTCCAAACGTACTTCACAAAGATACAAATCAGGAACATCGGGCGACCATAATTCCGGTTTATCGACCGTAAACTGTAAATCCGGAACACCCGGCGCATCGTATTTTTTTTCAATAACGGTTTTTCCGGAGGGCGACAAAACCCGGATATTCAATCCGAACGTATTATTTTTTAATGAATTTAGAAAATCAAATTTCAGATCGATCAAGCCTTTTTTCCCTTTATTATCAACCCTGGTATCGATCTGCATCTTGGAAAGAGAGACAGAGGGCAGATAAACCAGATTCAAATAACGGTAAATACCTCCGTAAACATTAAAATCGGAGAGATCAGAAGGGATCATCTCTACATCTCTGGCATTATCGCAACGGATCAGCAAAGGTATTTTCCCATTGAACCGCTGCGCATTTCCGGATGCAAGAAAAGTGTTTACGGCATCGGTAATGTCACAAGTCCATTCGTCATATCCGCCGACATGCGAACCGACTTCAGCAGTGTATACATACACTTTTGCTTTTTGTCCGGCGCCTTCAAATTCCAGGATGGTACGACCGTTTTCGTACGGATTATGCACATCCAGGTAAGTTTTGTACCAACCGGGGCCTTCATAATAATTCAGATACGGATCGACGGCGTCTTCCGCATTAAAACAATGCGGAAGTGAAACGGGTTTCCAAATGGGTACTGTTTCCGGAGCGTCCGGAGCTGCAGGCCTGACGCCCTCCCAAATAGACCCCAGATCTCCTTTCAAAAACTCCCATCCATCGTTAAGACGGATCTTTGAGGGATAATTGACCTGGCTGTAAAGCGGCGAATTACACAGAAACAGAGCGATGATAAAAACAGTGCAATATTTAGACGTTTTCATTTCATTCAATTAAAAATAAGTTTCATTTAACAATTTCGGCGGATTCCAGCTTTTGCTTTCTCAACAATGCTTCCAGAAAATAATAATCGGCATACGACAACGGAACATCGACTTCCAAATCAGTCGGTTTGGATCCGGTGCTATGCAACAGAAGGAATCCCCTGTTCTCTCCCAATCCGGCTCTATAATCCTTACTCAGATGTTCGAGTATCGTATCCGCCCATTGTTTATATTTTGCAGCATTTGCCGCATCATATAATCCAAGTTCGTATAAAGCAGAAGCCGTAATTGTTGCGGCAGAGACGTCACGTGGTTCATCCGGTATTTCCGGGGCGTCAAAATCCCAGTACGGGATCAGGTCTGCCGGCAGGTTTTTATGCGTAAAAATATAATTTGCAATGGCTTTAGCCTGCTCTAAAAATACCGGTTCTTTCGTTTCACGATAACACATAATATAACCATAAAGACCCCATGCCTGTCCTCTGGCCCATGCCGACTCATGAGCATATCCCTGATGAGTATGCCTGTTCAGGACTTCTCCCGTAATCGTATCATAATCAATCACATGATAAGAGCTGAAATCTTTCCTGAAATGATTTTCAATCGTTTTTTTCGCATGACTGACGGCAATATTATAGTAAACGGAATCTTTCGTTTCATTGAAAGCCCAGAATAGCAATTCCAGATTCATCATATTGTCGATAATAACCGGACTCTGCCATTTATCTTTACTATGATCCCAGGAACGGATAACGCCGGCATTGGGTTTAAATCTGGTAATCAATGTTTGCGCCGACTGTAACAGAATATCCCTGTAATTTTGATTTCCGGTCAAGCGGTATCCGTTTCCAAAACTGCAATAAACTTTGAATCCCATATCATGAGTTACGCCATTCATTTTTTCAACTTCAATAGGAGCCGTATATTTTATCGCCAGTTCTTTCCATTGATCCTGTTTTGTATATTCATACATATACCAAAGCGATCCCGGGAAAAAACCGCTGGTCCAATCGCGCGAGCCAACAAGATTCAGACTACCATCCGGATCGACGGTACGAGGACTCACCTTACCCGGAGTTTCATATTCTTTGGCTTTTTCCACTTCTGCAACTGCAACCCAAAATTGCGTGGAAGCAAAGTCAAAGTTTTCGTTAACAATATCTTTTTTATGATTCCGATTACCGACACATCCCATTATGAACGGGATAGATAGTAATATTAAAAATGTACGTTTCATGTTAACTTAATAGTAAAGTAAATAATTCCGGTCTGAATAATCCGGCTTATAATTTTCCAGAAATAGCTCGTCGTATTTTGGGGTGTTATCAAAATAAGAAGCACGCTTCAAAATCCAACAAAGATCATTCTGTGATTTTTCCCAACTGTGGATCTGTTCATAAGGAAATTCACTTTGCGGTTTACCCGTATACGGAGCAATAAAATCAATTGCTTTTCCTATACTTCTTCCATCTTCCGACTGAGTAAAAAACAATTTTTTACCGGCGTCCCCTGCCATTTGACAAATGTCGAGCATATGGTCTATATTATATACGGTATAATGTAAAGCCAGGGTACGTCCCAATTCCTGAGGCTGACTTCCATCCGGTTTTATCTGAGGATAAAGTCTTTTTTCCGGAAATTCCGATAGGATCGTATCGAGTAAAGCCGTATCATTCACAAACAGGGCAAAACGAGAGCAAACCGCATCGTAAGCCAAACTATGGTTGTTTTTTGTATTTTTTTCCGCCAAACCTTGCTCGCTGTTCCTCAACCAATGCAAAAATTCCGTAAACCAGGCCTGTAAATCTTTTACATCCTTTGAAGAAAAGCTTTCCGATTGTTCCAAAACGGCAACGCCTTCAAGCATTTCAAGAAAAGAATAGACATCAATAATACCATAGCTTCGGCCTTTACTTTCATTGACTCCAGGCACGAACTGGGCGTAAGTGAGATGAGGATTCATTTTCGTATCACGATTCAGAAACCATATCCGCAACTGTTCGGCCGCTTTATCCGCATACTTGCGTTCTCCACTGAAATAATAAGCCATGGAAAGGTCGACCACCATTCCGCACATATTTCCGAGTGCATTACGGTCATATTCGTTCAATTCCGGATTTCTCTCTCCGTCACGGTGAATGTACGGCAAACCGTCCGGCTTATTGGGATCAGGCCAGGTATAAGGAGCCATACTCATATAGTCATGCTTATCTCCTGTCGGGGAAACATGTTTTTTCTGCATCACAGAATAAAAATCCTTGTTTACATGGGTTTCCGCCCTCTTGATCAATCTTTTGTAAGCAGGTAAATATGTTTCATCATTTTTATTTATTTTCTCTTTTACTTCTTCCAGATGCCGGGCATTCCAAACTTTCGTCTCAAGAGATTGTGCGCGGACAAAAAAAGAAAATAAAACGGAAAATAACAACAACATCGTTAATTGTTTCATAAAGTGGGATTTACGTATTAATAAACTGGTAATAGTCCGAGAAAGAAAACTTCTCAAACACGATAGAAAATTTCGGACTTCAAATAGTCCTGATTGTAATCTTGGATACAAACGCGACGCTAAGTTAATCCTTTTTATTTATATTTTCAATAAAAATGCAATTTTTTTTTAATATTCGGAATATATCCTGTACTTTTACTCCTATAAAGATCAGAATAATAGCCTCATTAAATTATTAAGTCATGAATAAATATTTATTTTTATTTGTTCTTGCTCTGAGCAGTTGTTGTATGGCCTCTGCCCGGCAAGAAGCTCGTTTGTTGCGTTTCCCGACCATTCACGGAGATCAGTTGGTATTTACTTATTCCGGTAATCTGTACACGGTTTCTTCCCAGGGAGGAGTCGCCCGGAAAATAACGAACGGCGACGGCTTTGAAATGTTTGCCAGGTTTTCGCCCGACGGAAAACAAATTGCATTTACCGGTCAATATGACGGCAACACCGAAGTTTATGTCGTGCCCGCTTCCGGTGGGGAACCTGTCCGGTTGACCTACACGGCGACCTTACAACGTGACGATATTTCCGACCGTATGGGGCCGAATAACGTCACGCTAACCTGGAAAGATAACGAACACATCGTTTTTCGTTCCCGGATGCACTCTTTCAATGATTTCAAGGGAAAATTGTATCTGGCCTCCACCAAGGGAGGGCTATCCGAAGAATTACCGTTGCCGGTCGGCGGGTTTTGTTCATACTCTCCGGATAAATCTCAACTGGTATACAACCGTGTATTCCGCGAATTCCGGACATGGAAATATTATCAGGGAGGAATGGCCGATGAAATCTGGATCTATGACTTTAAAACCAAAAAAACAGAAAAGATCACCGATAATCCCCACCAGGATATCATCCCCATGTGGATAGGAAATGAAATATACTATATTTCCGACCGGGATCGCATCATGAATCTCTTCTGCTATAACACGGAAACAAAGCAGACACAAAAAGTGACGGAGTTCAAGGAATATGATATAAAATTCCCAAGCCTTGGAGATAAATCCATTGTTTTCGAAAACGGCGGATATATTTATAATTTCGATGTTGCAACGAAAAAAGCCGTTAAAATACCGGTCTACCTGGAGGAAGATCTTGTCGGCGGACGAAGCGCCCTGATCGACGCATCGAGAAGAATAAACGGAGTTGACATCTCCCCCGACGGAAACCGGCTGGTTGTAAACGCCCGCGGAGACCTGTTCTCCGTACCGGTGAAATCAGGGATCACACGAAACCTCACCGAGACTTCCGGGACGCACGAACGGAATCCGAAATGGTCGCCCGACGGAAAATGGATCGCATATATTTCCGACATCACGGGTGAAGACGAAATTTACATCCGGAGTCAGGACGGGTTGCAAAAACCGGTTCAAATCACAACCAACAGCGATACCTATAAATACGCTTTCGACTGGTCGCCCGACAGTAAGAAAATTTTATGGAGCGACAAAATGCAACGCCTGCGTTATGTTGATATCGATTCTAAAAAAGTGACCGATGTAGAACAAATCGTCGACGGAGAAATACGCGGATTTAACTGGTCGCCGGACAGCCGCTGGATCACTTACACCCTGCCACGCTTCAATACGACTTCCGTTGTTGTCATCTATAACCTGGAAAATAAAGAAAAACAGCTTGTGACGGATGAATGGTTCGACTCTTATAATGCTTCTTTCAGTACCGATGGGAAATATTTATTTTTCTCCTCTGCCCGGAATTTCAGTCCGACTTACAGCAGTACCGAATGGAATCATGTCTATAATAATATGGACAAACTGTATTTTGTTACGCTGAAAAAATCGACTCCTTCTCCTTTTGCTTATGTAAACGATGAAGTTGCAATTAAAAATGACACTATCAACAAAAAAAATACAGAAACGAAGAAAACACCCGATCCTTCTAAAGAATTGAAAGTTGAAATAGATTTTGACGGCATACAGGGACGTTCTCTGGAACTCAATATCCCTGCCGGAAGATATTACGGCTTTTTCTGTACGGGAGATAATGTGTATTACAACCGTGGAGGAAGTACTTATTTGTTTGATTTAAAGAAAAATAAAGAAACCGAACTGGGTAGTTTTTCTATAATGTCTGTCACTCCTGATGCTAAAAAGCTATTAATTCGCTCAGGAAGAGGTGGTTTTGCTGTAATAGACCTGCCCAAAGGAAAAACGAATGTGGAAGAAACCGTCAACCTCTCGGATGTTAAAGTAGTGGTCGACTTACATGCGGAATGGAACCAGATCTACAATGAATGTTGGCGTCAGATGCGTGATTTCTTCTACGATCCTAAAATGCACGGTGTAGATTGGAACAAGATACAAAAGAAATATCAACCTCTGGTTCAACATGTTAATAACCGGAATGATTTGAATTATATCATCGGTGAAATGATCGGAGAGTTGAGTTGTGGCCATGCTTACATCAGCGGAGGCGATAAATCCGAACCTCGCCGGATCAATACAGGTTTACTGGGAGCACGTATAAGCCGGGATAATTCGGGTTATTATCAAATTAATAAAATCCTTGCAGGCAGGAACTGGTCATCTCAATTACGTTCACCTCTGACCGAAGCCGGAATCGACGCTAATGAAGGAGATTTTATCACTCATATCAATGGAAAATCGACTAAAGACATGAATGATATTTATGCTGCATTATACGATAAGGCCGATAAACAGGTAGAACTGACACTGAACAAAAATGCTTCTGCCGATGGTGGACGAAAAGTAATTGTTAAACCTATAGCGAACGAATCTGCTTTGTATTATTTCGATTGGGTACAAGGCAATATCGATAAAGTCAATAAAGCAACAGGCGGAAAAGTCGGATACATTCATATTCCAGACATGGGCGTGGAAGGACTCAATGAATTCGTAAAATATTATTATCCGCAATTAAATAAAAAAGCATTGATCATTGATGATCGCGGGAACGGAGGAGGAAATGTTTCTCCAATGATCATTGAACGTTTACAACGGGAATTGTCAATGATGTCTGCTCCAAGAAACGGACAACCTTCTCCTAAGCCCGGAGGAATGATGATAGGGCCTAAAATTCTCCTGTTGGATAAATACTCTGCTTCCGATGGAGATTTATTCCCCTATCAATTCAAATTCCATAAATTAGGGAAAACTGTTGGAGTCCGTTCATGGGGAGGCGTAGTCGGCATCCGGGGAACTTTACCTCTGATCGACGGCGGTCAAATGAACCGGCCTGAATTTGCTCACTATGATGCTGAGGGAAAACAATTCGTAATAGAAGGCTATGGCGTCGATCCGGAATATGTGGTGGATAACGATCCGGCTAAAGAATATGAAGGTATCGATGAACAACTGAATAAAGCCGTCGAATTAATTCTGGAGGATCTGAAAACCAATCCGGGAAATTATCCGGCTCGTCCTCCGTATCCGAATAAAGCCAGATAAACGGTTGTACGTTTTACGTTATACGTTTTACGTTTTGTCGTGCGGTTTCATTGCCCGGAGGGCATCCATATCAATAGAAAAGATGTTTTTCTCAATCCTTATTCTCCGTAGGAGATTCACAGTTTAGCGCGGTGAATCTCCTCCGAGGGGGGGAATTTCATAGCGCTGTTGAACGGTTTTCAGAAAAAGATGCAAAAAACGCCAAAAATGGAAATAGAACGGGCAGAACGATTGATGAGAGAATATTATATCGAAAAAAGAAAGGAGAAATAAAAAATGGAAACACAAACATATGAGTATCAAAACTTTATTCGATATTGTTGAACACGGGCTTGGAGGAAAGTTAGAAATAATATACGTCTCTGTTTGATAAATTTTACGCCCTGTTTATACCTACCTCGTATTTTTAAGGCAAAAAAACACAGAGAAATTTGTCTCGTAACTAAAAACAGTTATATTTGTACCAAGAATTTAAGTAATATGAGTTCGCATGAAAAATTATTAGAACGGTTTTTGAAACTCCCCAAAGATTTTACATGGGACGAATTAAAGCGTTTAGTTGGAAAATACGGTTACTTTCAGAATAATAAAGGTAAAACGTCGGGATCGCGTGTCAAGTTTGAAAAAGACGATTCAGATATTTACCTGGATTTGCACAAACCTCACCCTAAGAATATTTTGAAACCCTATCAAATATTAGATGTTTTAGAATTTCTGAAAAGAACAGGCGCAATGAAAGGTGAAACAAATAAATAAAACAGTTATGGATAACATATTGAAATATAAGGATCTTATCGCTGTCGTCAAGTACAGTGAAGAAGACGAAGCGTTTATCGGAAAAATAAAAGGTATCAGTTCCGTTGTTTCATTCGAGGGTCAAAGCGTCCAAGAATTGAAATCGGCTTTTAAGGATGCCGCCGAAAGTTATCTGGATTTTTGCCGCCGGAAGGGAATTACCGAAATGCAAAAATCTTATACGGGAGTATTCAATGTCAGAATTGATGCGGATTTACATCGCCGAGCGGCTATTACGGCAAAAAGTCATGATGTTACGCTTAATGCTTTCGTGAAAAAAGCCATTGAACGGAATTTGGAATATCTTTAATTTCGTACCTACCTCGTATTTTTAAGGCAAAAAAACAGAGGTGGGTGTAGTTACCATTCCCTTTTTGATTTTCCAAATCATTCCTATTCTAC
>JAIRZF010000066.1 GCA_031267385.1 Dysgonamonadaceae bacterium
TCATCATTTGGGCTGTCATCCGAATGTAAGGCAAAGAAACCACATTCCCATTCAAAGTTAAAGCCAAACCTTTCCACAGATGCGGAGCAATCATCATCAAAGCCGAAATATATTGAGAACTGACGGTTCCATCCAAAGTAATTTCTCCCCCAAAAAGTTTTCGTCCGTTTATTTTCAAAGGAGGAAAGCCTTCTTTCTCAAGGTATTCTATGTTAGCGCCCAGTTGTCGTAACGCATCAACAAGGATCCGGATGGGTCTGTTCTTCATCCGTTCCGATCCGGTGATTGTCCAAATCCCTTCTTTTTGAGCAAGATAAGCTGTCAGAAATCTCATAGAAGTCCCCGCAGCGCCAATGTCTATGTTATTTTTCCCGGATGAAAAAGCGGTCAACATCACTTTCGTATCATCGCTATCCGAAAGATTCCCGATGGGGTATTTATTCCCGCTCAGAGCGCTCAGAATCAAAGCCCTGTTGCTGATACTCTTTGAAGCCGGTAACTGTATCCTGCCTTTTATATTTCCGGAAAAGCTTATTGTTTTTTTCATATTCCCGTTTTCGCTTGTAAAAGTACGGAATTTTTTACAAATAAAAATACTACCTTTGCAACTTATGAAAATTGTTAGTCTCAATAAAGATCTTGTATCCGAAATGCCGGAAGGAGAATTCGCCGCTACTATCGGTTTTTTCGACGGTGTTCACCGGGGGCATCGTTTTTTGATAGAACAACTCCAAACAATTGCTGTTTCCGGAGGACTTCCTTCTGTCGTGATCACGTTCCCCGTACACCCCCGTAAAGTATTGCAATCGGATTACCAACCGCAATTGTTAAACAATTTTGAAGAAAAACTATTCCAACTCTCGACTACCGGAGCCGATTATTGTTTTATATTGGATTTTACAAAAGAATTATCCGAATTAACAGCCGGAGAGTTCATCAAAAATAAACTACGAAAAGAGCTGCATGTCAAAGAATTAATCGTTGGATATGACCATCGTTTCGGAAAAGGGCGGGCCGACGGCTTTAAGGATTACCAACTGTATGGGCGATCCTGTGGAATGGAAGTCATACAAGCCAGGCAACTGAAAGAGAATGAGTTACACATCAGCTCGACTTCCATCAGGAACCTCCTTTCCGAAGGAGACGTACAAAAAGCCTCATCAATATTATCGTATAATTACACCCTCGAAGGACGGGTTATTACAGGGAATCAGATGGGACGTAAAATGGGTTTTCCCACGGCAAACCTGCAAATCACAGAGCCTTACAAAGTAATTCCTTCTGCCGGAATTTATGCGACAATAGTTCATCTTGACGGACAAACCCACAGCGGAATGACTTACATAGGCGGCCGTCCGACTTTTGTTTCCGGAGGAGAACAACGAATAGAGACCCACATTCTGGATTTTGTCGAAAATATTTATGAAAAAGAACTTAAAATTGAATTTGTCCGGTATATCAGGGAAAATGTAAAGTTCGACACTATCAAACAATTGGAAGCGCAACTACAACAGGACGAAATTAAAATCAGGAACATTTTTGAATGACCTCCGGGTCTTTCACGAAAGCACACGCACGTGTGGTTCGATCTCACACGTACGTGTGGCGTCGTCTCACACGCCCGTGTGATACGGCCTCACACGTGCGTGTAAGATCGAACCACATAATTGGGCAAGAAAAGAACGGATCTGTTTTTTTGAATAGAAATATCTTGCCCAAAATCCGTCGATCGCAGATAATTTTGTTTTGTCATCCGGTAATATTTTTCTCAAATCGTTGGTATTGAATATTTTTGAACGTCCCAGTAATCTCAAAATGGTTTTCCTGTAAGAATATCTTTTTTTATCCGGATTAAGTTTGTGATACAGGTAAAATGTTTCTTTGATCTGAAGGACAGAATCCGCTAGACATGACTGAGTAATCTGCTCGCTGCTGATCCCGATGTTAATAAGAATTTCTTCCGTGTATCCGAAAACCGGGTTCTGTTTGAGCATCCGGATGTAAAAATCGACATCGACCAACCAGACCAGCCCGGAATCGAAAAATAAGTTTCGTTTATTCCTGAAAATACAAACATCCGGCGCTCCGATTTTATTCCCATGGAAAAGATATTCCGGTTCAGCCGCAATTCGTGCGCGCATGCGCTCATTCATGACATGTGGTTTTATATCATTGGGATGAATGTCGCAACTTCCCGAAAAAGCGATATTCACATCCGGATTTTCATCCAACATGCCGACAAACAGGCGAAGACTTTGAGGAGAAGCAAACCAATCGTCGTGATGGAGTATTTTTATGTATTCTCCCTGCGCTTTCCGGATACCTTCATTCCAATTTTCCGAAGATCCAAGGCGTTTTTGATTCCGGAAATAATGAATAGAACCCTCCGGATAAGACCTGACAAGGTTTTCTACAGAATCATCGGGAGAATCGTCTGTCACAATGACTTCAAAATCGCTGAAATCCTGCTCGAATACAGAGTCCAGGGCGCGTTTCAGAACATCGGCTCTTTTGTACGCTGGAATACAAATACTGGCTCGCATATATGTATAACTATTTAAAAGATAAAAACGGAGTGCAAAGTTATATAAAATTTGATTTTTTTTACTACCTTCGTCCCCGATATCTTTAGGGGTGCCCGTCAGGGCTGAGATTATACCCTTTGAACCTGAACCGGATCATACCGGCGGAGGGACAAAGATTTGCCGGCCGGCACATTTCTTCGATAAGTACTACTCGAAAGAATTTGATCTCAAAGAATCCCCTTTTTTGTTGAATCTGCTAAACAGTATTCTGTTGGCATAACTTATTTACAATGAAAAAGGTTTTATTTATCGGGTTGACATGTTTTTTGTCAACCAACATGCTTACATTCTCTCAGGAAAAGACCGACAGTCTGAAATCCGTTGATTTACAGGAAGTTCAGGTCATCGCTACACGTGCTAAAGAAAAAACGCCTCTCACTTATTCCGACCTCGGTAAACAAGACATCGAACGAGTAAACTACGGTCAGGATATTCCATTTTTATTGACTCTGACTCCTTCCGTTATTGCAACTTCCGATGCAGGAAACGGGATCGGATACACCGGATTCCGGGTACGGGGCACGGACGCCAACCGGATCAATATCACGGCCAACGGGGTTCCAATGAATGATTCCGAATCTCAAAGTGTATTCTGGGTCAATATTCCGGATTTTGCATCTTCCGTTCAGGATCTGCAAGTACAACGGGGCGTCGGTACTTCAACCAACGGAGCTGGAGCTTTCGGGGCGAGTATCAATCTGAAAACAGTTCATATCCCAACTCTTCCGTACGCTGAATTTGATGGGACTTACGGCGCTTTCAATACGTCCAAAACCGCCTTGAAAGTGGGAACCGGGAAAATCGGGGAACATTGGGCTTTCGACGCCAGATTGTCAAATATCCACTCCGGCGGATACATAGACAGGGCGTCTACAGACCTGAAATCTTATTTCGCCCAATCCAGTTATCACAATACAAACACCTTACTGAAATTTATTATTTTCGGAGGAAAAGAAAAAACATACCATGCCTGGGATGGTATTCCCGGCGGAAACGGAGAAGAGATAGATTATCTGTCCGCCGACCGGACTTATAACCCTTGCGGTTTTATGGGAGTCGATGCACAAGGTAAACCTCTTTACTACGACAATCAAACCGATAATTATACGCAAACCAATTATCAATGGTCTTTCTTACAGATACTTTCCTCTGCTCTTAAATTGAATGTAAACCTGCACTATACCAAAGGCGACGGTTATTACGAAGAATACAAAACGGAACGTAAGCTGGTAGAATACGGTTTGAAACCATTTACTTACGACGGTAAAGAAGTGACCAAAAGCGATCTCGTCCGGCAAAAACACCTGGATAACCATTTCGGAGGGATGATCTTTTCCCTGGACTACATTCAAAATAAATGGGATATTTCCCTTGGAGGAGGCGGGAATTATTATGATGGAAACCATTTCGGGAAAGTGATATGGACTAAAAATTACGCTGAAGATGCCGATTTCTATCCGGAACACAATTATTACAGGAGTGAAGCCGATAAAACGGATATAAATATCTTCCTGAAAGCAAATTATCAACTGAACGACCGTTGGAACCTCTTTGCCGACATGCAATATCGTTACATTAAGTACAAAATTAACGGACAAAACGATGAGTATGACGGAGATACCGGAGCAATGCAAGTTCTTGACTTCAATAATACATTTCATTTTTTCAATCCTAAAGCCGGTATCTTTTACCGGATCAACTCCGACAATGATCTGTACGCCTCTCTTGCAACCGGACATCGCGAACCCAATCGGAATAACTACACTGAAGGCAAATTGGCCACATTACCCAAAGCTGAAACACTCTATGATTACGAGTTGGGTTACAAATACCATAATCGGGCGTTTTCTGCGGGAGTGAATCTTTATTACATGAAATACAAAGACCAGCTGATCCTGACCGGAGAGGTTAATGATATAGGAGAAATGCTTACCTCCAACATTCCGGATAGTTATCGTGCCGGAATTGAGGTAACAGCCGGGATTCCCATTACTTCATGGCTTCAATGGAACGGAAACCTGACGTTAAGCAACAGTAAAATAAAAAAGTATACGGAATACATCGACGACTGGGAATCCGGAAGACAAGCGGCAAATTATCTTGGAACTACAAGCATCTCCTATTCCCCGGATGTTACCGCCGGGAGCCTGTTTTCCGTGAATTTCCATGATTGTTCCGCCGGATTGCAATCGCTATATGTGGGAAAACAATACATTGACAATTCGGAAAGCAATGAAAGAAAATTGGATCCTTATTTTGTAAATAATCTGAGATTAGCTTATACTTTCAAACTGAAAGGAATTAAATCGCTAACTGTTAGCGCATTAATAAATAATCTTTTCAATGAAAAATACGAAAGTAACGGTTATGTCTGGTATTCCTGGTACGAAGGCTCCGGAAACGAACGCGCAAGAAAAAATCAACTTCGTTATTTTGCCCAGGCAGGAACTCATGTGATGGCAAACGTATCCCTGAAATTCTGAAGGAGAGGGAGTTAGAGGGAGTTACGGGGAGTTACGGGGAGTTAAAAGAATATTTTCGGCGCAAGCCATTCTTTTAACTCTCTCTAACTCCTTCTAACTCCTTCTAACTCCTTCTAACTCCCTCTAACTCCCTCTAACTCTCTCTAACTCCTTTTAACTCCCTCTAACTCCTTCTAACTCCTTTTAACTCCCTCTAACTCCCTCTAACTCCCCCCAATCAAAGAGCTCCTTCTTCCACCAGGACAATGATCCGCTCGGTAACGGCATCTTTTCCTTGCGGATTCCACTCGGATTTAAGGCTGGCGCCGAATATTCCTGCAAAAAAATTCCAAAAACCCGCACGAAAAGAGCCCAGAAATGCTTTAAGAATATCGTAACTACTCTGGTTACATTCCCGATTAATCAACTTGATCAATAATTTTCCCTGAGAAAGCGACATTTTTTTCAGAACCGGAAAATATTCGGCATACAATTCCTTTTCCATTCGTTTCATATGATCCTGGCGTTGCTTTGCCGTAGGAAGAGTTTGCATGTATTCGTAAGTCTCTATCAATGTGGTATATATTAATTTGGCATACGGCAAGGTACGTTTCACATCCCGTATCAGTTTCTTGTATTTTTCTTCTTCTCCCGTATTCTTAAATGTTGTAGGAGGATAGACATAAATATCCGGAATGATCATGACAGGCAAAGTATCCCCGGTCTCCGAATAAGGATGAACCGTATGAGGAGGGAGTAATATTTCCCGGTTTTGCGCCTGCAGACCGGCTGACAACAACATGAAAACAAGACTTATGTATATTTTATTTTTCATCTTCACAAAAGTATCTTTTTTTTTTGTTTTCTAATTAATTATTTCGTAACTTTGTGCTTCATTTTTATTAATCATTAACCAATGACAACAACTATGACACGTTTTCCCACTTTAAAGGTTTGCTCTTTCATTACCGTTTTCATCCTCAGTTTTCAACAATCATTTTCATTCGAAAAAGTAACAAACAATGACGTCCGGGCTCTGTCCATGGGAGACCTGCAAGCCTTGAGCAGGGAGTTTTCCAATCCTGCAGCACTGTCGTTCATTGCCGGGCCAAAAGCCTCCGTAAACGTTTATAACCGGTATCAGATGAGTGAATTGAACAGTTCCTGTTTGAGTTTGATATACCCAAACCGATTCTTAGACGCCGGTATTCAAACCGGATATTTCGGATATGATGATTACAATTGTTTATTCCTCCATGCCGGATTGGCAAAGCAAATCAACGACCGATTTTCTATCGGTTCCAAAATAAGCCTGGTTCATTTGAACAGTTTTTTGGATGAAAACCCTCAAACCGGATTTTCTGCCGGTTTCGGCAGTGTTTTTTACGTTTCAACGGTACTGAAAATCGGATTTTCAGCGGACAATATTGCATCTACATTCAATGAAAAAAATTATTCCATACACACCGGTGCGGATTATCAATGTCTTGAAAACCTCAACCTGGCTTCCGAAATTTCCTACAATGCCCAAAAACAATTTAGCCTGAGTCTCGGAGCCGAATATCAGATCATTGACGAATTATGCTTCAGAGCCGGGATTAAGAGTAATCCGGAAACACCCTCACTCGGAGCATCTTACAGTTTCAACAAAATAGACATCGGAGTTGCATTCATGACACATCCAATTTTAGGTAATTCCAGCATGATCGAAATCAGCTATAAATTTTAAATAATAACCCCGGAACAAACTAAAACAAACTATGCACATATGAAATCAATTATTATCACATTCTTTCTATTCCTGTGTTTTTCCGCATGGTCTCAAACCCCCGAAAAAAACACGAGCTGGATGGAATACCTCGAAGAATTATCCGAAAATGAAATGGAATCTTCGCTAATCGAAAACCTCTACGAAGAACTCTCATTCTTAAGCGAACACCCATTTAATCTGAATACGGCTACGAAACAAGATCTGGAACGGTTACCTTTCCTTTCTGAAATTCAAATTGAAAACATTCAATACCACATCTACAAATACGGGCCTCTCAACACAATCTATGAATTAAAAAACATAGACGGACTTGACTTCCAAACCATTCAATATCTTTTGCCTTTTGTACTTGTGGAACTGGAAAATAAACCGGAACCCCTCTCCATGAAAAATGTGTTGAAATACGGCAAAAGTGACCTTCTGGTACGTATGGACAATAGTCTCCAGCAGAAAGCAGGGTATATTGAGGCCGATAACGAAGAAAAAGAATTACATCCCAATCGTTTTTACCTTGGCGAACCCTATTACCTTTCCGTTCGCTATGGCTTTCAATATAAAGACAAGATACAACTCAGTTTTACCGGAGAAAAAGATGCCGGCGAAGCTTTCTGGAACCGGCATCACAAAGGGTTTGATTTCCATTCCGCAAACCTCTCCCTCAAAAATTTCGGAATCGTGGAAGGCCTTTATTTAGGCGATTACAGAGTGTCTTTTGGACAGGGATTGGTACTGAATACCGATTTTTCCATGGGAAAAACATCTGATGTAAGCAATATCGGTAAAAAAAATTCAGGAATAAAACGACATTTTTCAACGAATGAAAACGATTTTTTCAGAGGGGTAGCCGTAAACCTAAAACTTAAAAAAACAAATTTATATTTGTTCATCTCTCACCGCGACCTGGACGCCGGAGTTGACGGTAATTCCATTTCCAACTTTAAAACAGATGGCTACAACCGGACTTATAATGATCTGGAAAAACGCCATAAGGCGGAAATGAATACCGGAGGGCTGAACCTGCAATGGAAAAATGAGTCTTTTCAAATAGGAACAACCGCCACAATCTATAATTTCGGAGGAAAAGAACTCAATCCTGAACTTAAACCGTATAATTTTTTCTATCTGCGCGACAAAAGTAATTATAATATGAGCGCCGATTATTCTTTCCAACGAAAAAAACTATTATTTCAGGGTGAAAC
>JAIRZF010000149.1 GCA_031267385.1 Dysgonamonadaceae bacterium
ATTCCCGCCAAAAAAGGGGTAAGTAATGTTGCTTTCTTGTCGCTATTTGGCACACCTAAGGACTTACCTAAGGGAAAAAAGTGCGGGGTCGTCCAACTGTGCGGACGGTGTTAGTACGGCGTTCAATGGTATCTTAGCCATCTGCGTAGTATTTCTACCAAAGGTAGTTATTGTTATATTACATTAAACGGTAGGGGGTGTTGTTAGCTGCGGGGGGATTTCGCAACTGATTTATTATCAGATAGTCATATACCTGCCTAATTAGCGCCTTTTTTTGTTAACGCAATTTATGAGGCAAGTTTACAAGTTATATTCCGTATTATGCGTAGTTTTTATGTGATTGAACTTTTCCATTTCCTTATAACTCACTAATATTCAATGTATTTTTATGTGATTGAACTTTTCTTGTTCAATTTTGAAGATTAAGCTTTTCAAGGTTTAGATACGTGCAAAGATAGTATCTTTTTGTGCCATTTACAATGAAAAGAGAACAGTGAAGTGAAGAAGTATCTTTTTTTATTGCGCTTCTGTTTTGTAAAATATGAATTTTGTGTAAAAATACACATTTTACATATGAATAATGTGTATCTTTGCCAAAAAACAATAGATATGAATATTGAGAGAGACATATTGAATGACCTGAATAAGTGGAAAGAGAGCCGTTATCGTAAACCGCTTGTTTTGCAAGGAGCAAGACAGGTGGGCAAATCATTTATCCTCAAACGATTTGGCGCACAACATTTTGAGAATTGCTGTTATATAAATTTTGATTTTGAAAAGGAGCACAAAGCCGAATTTGCAATCACCAAAGATCCCCGACGTATTGTCTCTTACTTGATGGCGGTAAAAGGAATAGACATTAAACCCGAAAAGACGCTGATTATTTTCGATGAAATCCAAGAGTGTAACGATGCGTTGAACAGTTTGAAATATTTCCGCGAATTGATGCCCCGGCAGGCGGTTGTTTGTGCAGGCTCGTTGCTTGGTGTGGCATTGAAACGTGAAAGTGCATCTTTTCCGGTTGGGAATGTTGATTTCCTGACACTTTACCCTGTCTGTTTCAAAGAATTTCTTGCGTGCTACGATGAAAAATTATCTCGTTTTCTAGAGAATCATGTTTCTTCGAAAAAACTGGAAAAAGTGCCCGAAATTTTTCATTCTCAACTTATTGAGGCTTACAAGGTATATATCTGTTGTAGTGGAATGCCCGAAACCATTGTCCGTTATCTCAAAAACAGAGACTGGAATGAAGTTGACGTGGTTAATAATCAAATCCTTACCGCCTATACGCTTGATTTTGCCAAGTATATTGACAGCAAGGATATTCCCCGTTTGCAAAGACTCTGGCAAAACATTCAGGATAATCTGGCAAAGGAAGACAGAAAATTCAAATATTCCCTGATAGAAAAAAATGCACGGGGAAGAGAATATGAAAATTCGGTTGAATGGTTGGTTTTAAGCGGATTGATAAATCGTGTCTTTGAAGTCAGCACACTTCGCCTACCTCTTTCTTCCTGCAAAAACAGCAATACTTTTAAATTGTATCTTGCTGATGCAGGACTTTTGTGGACAAAGTTCCGTCTTACACCGGCTACCATTCTGCAAGGAGACAGATTATTCTCTGAATTCAAGGGGATTCTGACCGAAAATTATGTATTACAATCACTTGTACGGCAATTTGGAGATGATATTTTCTATTGGACTTCGGGCAATCAAGCAGAAATAGAATTTTTGTTTCAATATTCGGAAATGATTATTCCTGTCGAGGCAAAATCAGCATTGAGTACGAAAGCAAAAAGTTTATCAGAATACCGAAAGAAATATCATCCGGAACTTTCCCTCCGCTTTTCATTAAAAAATGTCGAGAAAAATGATGATTTGTTGAACCTGCCTTTATACCTTGCCGATTATGCAGGGAAACTAATGAAATGATTCCAAATGGAAAGCAAAAGCATTACGCCGCTGCCTGAGTTTGTCTAGTAAAGGGAATCAATAATATCCTTGTATTTTTTCTCTATAAAAGATCGTTTAATTTTTAATGTATCGGTTAATTCTCCCGATTCAATGGAAAACGGTTCGGATAGAATATAGAATTTTTTTATCTGTTCATAATTGGCAAACTCATTTTGCATACTATCAATCCTCAATTTAAACAATGCATAAATAAGCTGATTATTACAAAGTTCTTCAATTGAATCGTATGTGATCAGATGCTTTTCCGCATATTTTTCCAATTCATCAAAATCAGGAATAATCAGGGCGGTAACATATTTACGCTGATCTCCGATGATGGCGGCGGTGTCTATGTATTTATCTCCGGAGAGACGGGTTTCCAGTTGCTGAGGCGCGATGTACTTCCCATTTGCCGTTTTATACAGGTCTTTAATCCGCTCTTTGATAGTCAATTCATTATTTTCACTCAGGGATCCTGCATCACCGGTACGAAACCAACCGTCTTCGGTAAATGCATTGATTGTTTCTTTGGGATTGCGGTAGTATCCCGTTGTGATATTCCCTCCTTTAACCTGAATCTCGTTGTTTTCACCAATACGAACTTCCTGTTCGGGCATCACTTTCCCAATGGTTCCTATTTTAAATCCGGTTTGCGGAAAACAACATACGGTCGCCGTCGTTTCCGTTAAACCATATCCATAAATCAACGGGATATTAATTGATTGCATAAAAATATTAATTTCGTCGGAAAGGGCGGCTCCGGCACAGGGGTATATAAGTCCTTTTTCGATTCCGATCTCCTTTTTTATCAGATTGAATATCGTATGATCATAAAACCTGAATTTTTGGCGAATCCACCAGGGAGCTTTACGGCCTTTATTGCGATAGTCCAGATTATGACGGCGGCCTGTTGCAACGGCGTCATTGAACGCCCATTTAAGAATGAAATTCAGATTACCTATTTTTTCCTGAACTCCGGAATATACTTTTTCCCAAAAACGGGGGACACTACACATGGCTTCCGGGGAAATTTCTTTCATCGTGAGACGAATTTCTTTGGGATCCGAATTGATTGCCAGCACACATCCCCAATGAAGACAAAGGATCGACCATGCTTTTTCAAAAATATGGGTCAACGGCAGGAAGCACATGGAAACAAAGCCTCCCGGTAAATAATGCAATCTCAAATCATGCGTCTTCAGTACTGTAAGGTAATTTCCCTGCGTCAGCATAACGCCTTTGGGTTCTCCGGTTGTTCCTGAAGTATAGATGATATGCACCACATCCGAATCTTCTATTTTTGAAGACCGTTCTTCAATTTGTTCGAGTTCCTCGTTTGAGACAAGATCTTCATTGATAAATTCATCGAAATACAACGAGGTGGTATCATTTTTTGATTTCCGGATAGTTTTATCTATCAAAACCAATTGCTTGAGAAAATGGCTGTTTTTCTGGACAACGCGGGCATTGTCATATTGCAGTTGTTCTCCTACAAAAAGAATGGAAATTTCAGTTTCATTGATAATATATGAAATCTGAGGAATTGATGATGTTGCATACATCGGAACGGAAATCGCTCTATTGGAAAAGATTGCAAAATCGATATAAAAACATTCTGCAAAATTTTGGGTATACACGCCTACTCTATCCTGCGGCTTAATTCCATAGCGATAAAGAGCGCATGCCGTATGCCTGATTTTATCGGAAAAAGTCTTCCATGAAACACACGTCCATGTTTTTGTTTGTTTATTCCTGATTTTTAACGCTTCTTTTTCTCCGGACTCTTTCGCTCTCAGATGAACAATTTCCGATAAAAAACCATATTTCATATTGTACATGCCGGTTTTATCTATTCGTTTGTTTTTAATAAATGACAAAAGTACTGTTTTTATTTCTAACTTTGCATAAATTTTTAGGAATATGGACCCGGATAGTTTATATTACGACAGCATCGACTTGTTAAAAAAGTTGATTGAAACGCCGTCACTCAGTAGAGATGAAGCCGCTGCGGCCGATTTGTTGGAACAATACATGAAAGCTCAGGGGCTGATTGTTTTCCGATCGGGAAATAATTGCTGGGCGGTAGCATCCGGATTTAAGAATGAACGTCCTACCATACTTCTAAACTCTCATATCGACACCGTAAAACCGGTTTCAGGATGGAATAAAGATCCGTTTTTCCCAACAGAGGAAGATGAAAAAATTTACGGGCTTGGAAGTAATGATGCAGGGGCCTGCCTGGTTTCCCTGCTACATGTATTTATTGCACTGAACTCGACGGAACAATCATACAATCTCATTTTTCTGGCGTCCTGCGAAGAAGAGGTTTCAGGTCCGGGAGGCATTGAAAGCGTATTGCCTTTACTTCCACCGATTTCTTTCGGATTGATAGGAGAACCCACTAATATGCAACCGGCCATTGCCGAAAAAGGGTTGGTCGTACTGGACTGTGTTGTGCACGGGAAATCCGGTCATGCCGCACGCGACGAAGGCGAGAATGCAATCTACAAAGCGCTTCCGGTGATAGATTGGTTCAAGAATTACCGGTTCCCAAATGAAAGCCCGTGGCTGGGAAAAGTAAAAATGTCGGTAACCATGATTGAAGCGGGAACACAGCATAATGTAGTCCCCGATTGCTGTAAGTTCACGGTCGATGTACGGACAAACGAATGTTATTCCAATCCGGAAGTAGTTGAGATCATCAGGAACGGCTGTAATTGCGAAGTAAAAGCCCGGTCTTTCCGCCTCAATTCTTCCTCTGTTGCGCTTGACCACCCGGTTGTGAAGCGGACGATCATGTCCGGAAAGGAACCGTTCGGCTCTCCCACCCTCTCGGATCAGGCTCTTATGCCTTTTCCTACGTTGAAAATGGGTCCCGGATTGTCAGCTCGTTCGCATACTGCCGATGAATTTATTGAAAAATCCGAAATCCGCGAGGCTATTGAAGTGTATTTCAAACTATTCAACGGCTTGAATTTATGAAGATCAAGTATTTCAAACACTACGACATAGACAAAAAAGCTTATGATGATTGTATTTTACGATCATCACAAGGCACGGTTTATGCCATGTCATGGTATTTGGATACTGTTTCTCCCGGTTGGGAATTACTGGCTACTGAAAATTTTGAGGCTGTAATGCCGGTTCCCGTAAAACAAAAATTCGGTATAAAATATTGTATTTCTCCGCATTTATGCCAGCAACTCGGACTATTTTCATCTTCTTTTTCTGATGAAAATACCGTAAAAGATTTCATCCGTCACATTCCGTATTCCAATTATCGGATCCAGTTGAATTCGGGTAATCTTTGGGGTAATCCATTCAAAGACCGGAATGTCCTGCTTCGACAGAATTATCTTCTGAATTTGGAGCAAACTTACACAGATATCCGGAAAAACTACAAAAAAAACTGTCAACGTAACCTGAAAAAAGCTCAAACCGAAGACATGCAAATTTTCAGAGATACGCCGCAGAAGGAATACATTGATTTTTTGAAAGAAAATTCAGCTAATCGGCCGGTCAAAGACCTGATACCTCTATTAAAACAATTATTGGAATCTACCGGCAAGCATACAAAGACCGAAATCCGGAGTGTCCGGGATCATTCCGGGAACATCCTTTCCTGTACATTCTTTTTATATTGGAAAAACCGGGTTTATTATATGACGCCGGGTTCTTCTCCGGAAGGAAAGAAAACACAAAGCATGTCGTTCCTGATCGATCAATTTATTCAAATCCATGCATCTTCCGGATTAATCCTGGATTTTGAAGGATCATCCATACCAAACATAGCCCGATTCTATGAAGGCTTCGGGGCTACTTGCGAACATTACCCCCTGATCGTAAAAAAAAATATCCCGGCCAAAATATATTCGTTATTAGCGCGAACCGGCCGTTGAGTAGTTGAAATCCTCAAAAATCGATCGTAAAAAAGGCTGCCCCACAATAGATTGTTGAGGCAGCCTTTTTCTATTAAGTTATTCCCGGTTTGTTATTTCAGGATGACCTTGTAGGCCTTGCCGTTGTAATGTAAGAGGTACATTCCTTTAGCATAACCGGTCAGGTCGATCGTTGTAATGCCTTCTTGCGCCGGATAGGTACGGGTTTGAGATCCCGTAGCGCCGGTCACCCGGATAAAGCTGTTGGAATGAGTATTCGTTACATTCACAATACCGGAAGCCGGATTCGGATAAACCCGGACGGCATCGCTTGCGACGTCCGTTGTTCCGGTCGGATAGTTCACTACGATAGTTTGGGAAGCTTCCCGAAGACCACAAGGATGTACCAGGCTGACCGTGAGTGTTCCCGTACCGACCGACAGTGTTCCGAACGTCGCCAGGGTTTCATTCTTACCCACGCCGCCTACGGACGGGGAAAATGTCACGTCGTCGTTAGATCCGGATGTAGACTCTGCTTTGCGGTAACTCCAACTGTATTGTGTGATGTCGGGATAACCGGCCAGCTTGATGAGATACGTTTCGCCGGTAACCGCACGAGCAGGACAGCTTACGAATTCCAGAGTTTTGGGAAGATATTCCGCTACCCAGAGACGTACATTTTTGCTGTAAACGCTTGTACGATAACTGCCTTGGATGCTCCTCACAATCACATAGTACCGTTCGTAGTCCGAAAGGATGGCTGCGGTCACCGTATAACGGTTCGTATTGGCGCCAGTAATGAGACTGTTGCCATAGTACCATTCGTAGGTAAGATTTTCTCCTTCGGCTATAATCTCAAACGTATGTTCTTCGCCGATACAGATAATTGCATCTTCGAGATCTTTTAAGATTTTTATAGGTATAAACTGATCGGAATAGACAAAGTCCAGACCGGTTTTGTTTTCATTCACTACGAGTCCGGTGTAGGACTGCGGATTGGATTGTTTGCCACTGATCTCCGGAGGATAAATAGCTACCGTCATACCGGGAGGAACGGCAATCGAATAAAGCCCGTCGACGCCGGTTGTCGTCGTTTGGGGAGCGCCATCATTGATCGAGTAAGTGATCGTCAGGCCACTATTGTTGTCTAATCCGCTCACCGTACCGCTCACATCGTATTTATTCAATTTGGCGATTCCATGAAGGAAAACGCCGGCATTGGTTACCGTCAGGTTTGAGGCGGAAAAATCGACGCCGTTTAGCGTAAGCGAAGTTTGTTCGTATCCTTTTTTCGGAGTGAAGATCACGTTCAACACTGTGCCTGAAGCGACTTCATCCCCGTCTTTGATGACGGCATTACCTTCGGAGACGTTCGTAACGGTAAATGTTCCGTTTTCAGCTTTCAGACCTACCGGATACTTGCCGGAGGAAGTAAAATACACCCGCACTGTTGTATTTCCGGTAACCTTATGACTGCTTCCGGATATAAACGGTTTGTCATTCACAAAGATGAAAGCTGTTCCCGAATTCGGAGTTGCCGTAATCGCCAGGTTGGCGCCGGACGACACATAAGAACCGTCGGTTAAGGAATTGATCCCATCTTTGACTTCCACTGTTCCTTTTCCGACTTGCTCTATGGTGAGGAGATAGAAAGCGGAGATATTTACATATCCGGTAATTTCAACATCCTCGTTAACCCAGTGCAGACCGTTGTTTTCGATGGAAGCTCCGTTAACGCTCAGGTTGCCGAAGCTATAACCGGCGTCCGGCGTAAGTGTCACTCTGATTTCCGTACCGGCAGCTATTTCGGCATTATTAGCGACGAGTTGTCCGGTAACTTTATTTGTAACGGTGATTGTTCCTCCGATTTTCGGCTGAACGATAGTCATGCGATAGTTACCAATCTTCCGGGTGGAAGCGATGATATCGTAAGCATCGGAAGTCCTCTGAGAAACTACCGCAACTTCAGATTTCGTACCGTTATCGGAAAGGTCTTTTCCGTAAGCCTCAATGAATTTCAACTCGTAACCCGCATCGGGAGTCACTACCACTTTCAGGTTCGTACCGACGGAAAGCTTATCTCCGGATCCTACCGGCGCGTTGGCGGCGTCCGTATTTGTCACCAAGATAGTTGCATGATCCGCCTTGTACCGAATCACGCTGAGCGATGGCTCTGCGCAATCCAATTCGATGAAAGTATTCTCACTGATCACTATTTCCGCCCCATTTTCGATGGATTGCCCGTTGACGGTCAGTCGCTGCTGCGTGTAACCGGGGAAAGGGGAAGCCGTAACCCTGAGGTGTGTTCCGAATGGAATTTTACTACCGTCAGAGATTGATGTACTGTGTTTCAGGTTGACTACATCCAGGGTTCCGCCGGTTGCTTTGAGATGTACTTCAAAATCAACCGGTTTGAAGACTACAGACAGCTCATTGATGATCAGATCGGGAACCGGTATTGATCCGGAGGAGATATCAATTTTCTTGTCATTGAGAAGCACATAGTCGACCTGATAGCTTGCATCCTTAATATCAACTTCTATTTTCAGATTGGAAACACCGGCGAGGGATCCGTAATTGTAAGAGACTATCGCATCATTGGCGACATTCTTGACTCGCACGGTGGCAGCATATTTTGAATATTCAGGGGTGTAGTGCAACCGGCGGGGCGATACTTTGTAAGTAATCGTCATCTCGTCGGCGAATGGTTCGAAAGTAGCCTTTCCTCCTTCTGCCAATACCTGTCTCCAGGACTTATTATTCAGGTTAGAAATTCCTTTGTCGTTGTTCAGCGCGAAACCATTCACTTTCACATCGTAGGCCAAAGCGCCTTCGGTCTTGTCAATCTTCTCCGAATCGAAGTCAGGACGGAAGAGGTATGATTCGCCTGTAAGAACGACGTTGGATACAATGATTTCCCGGGGATTATTATCGTTTGTGACTTGCATATCGACATAGATTTCCACATTTCTTTCGTCGAAGACTTTTTCGAAAATGAGTTTGGCAAAACTTCTGTTTTCGTAAGCTCCCATATCAATCCCGTAGCCGGAGATACGTGGTTTACCCGAAAGGTCTACTTTCAATGGATTGGCAGCGTTGTCGCCTGAGTTGAAGACGGCTTCGGCTGTCGCATTGAACTGCAGGAAGCTGTCTCCTGAGTTCGATTCGTCAAATACCGGATCGATAAGTGTCAGATTGGATTCGGATGAGATTCCGGACACGGACAGATTGTCGTACACGATGTTGTTTTTCGTGGTCGCCTCACCCGAAAAGTAAACAGTGGAAGAGGTTGACGGCTTCGTTATATTACTCAGTACTGCACTGACATCCAGCATAGTAATATTTGAGAGTTTTATTGTTCCCGAAAGGAGATATTCGACCCCGCCATTGAGAAATTCCTCTGTTTCAGTCTTTATTCCCGCCTTTGAACTGATTGGAATAGACGGCGTAATGGACAGTACACTTTCGAGAGTACGGCTTCCTCCCAACTTGATCGGTTCACTCAGGCGATAGCCGTTCTCCGGAACCAGTACGATCTTGAGCAGAGTGCCTTGAACAAGCAATGTATCTTTCGACCGGATCGTACTCAGTTCCCGGCCTCCGGGATCGACAATCGAAAGGCGGAAAGTTCCGTGATCCGGATTGATATATCGAACCCTGACTGACTTTAAAGGCAAAGCCTGGTATGCTCCGGAAATGATTTGGTATGCATCCGGAAGAAATGTCGTTCCTATTATATCCGTTTTCAGGGGGTTGTGGGATCTCAGACCTTGTCGAAAGACTTCAAAAACAGATGTGTTAACCGGGAATTGACGAAAATTATCGCCTGATGGGTCGACAAATTTAGGATCGGTATTCAACAGGTTGGTTGCATCCGGAGGCAAGTTATAGCTATAACCTGTGTACAGGTTGTCGTAAACGATATTGTTATGAATGTTTAGATTTTCAGACCGGCCATACACGCCATAACTTGGAAAGAGAGGTTTTTTCTCAACAACCACACGCACAATTTTATTTTCATCCAGTATTACAGGAAGGGTACGATCAAGCCATGGAACGCTGTTTATCACGATAGCATTCAATACATAGTCCGGATCGACGGAGACCAGGATGTAGACGGCTGTTCCTTTGGGGAGTAGTATCCCGCTCGGGATTTCCCGGTCTGCAGAACACTCTCTGGAGGTATAAAGACGGATGGTTGCATTGTCGGCAGAATCAGCGACTATCCTAAAGACTGCATCAGAGGCGGCTATAACATTCTCCTGATGTTCAGGATGTCCGAATACGGAACCCGAAAAACAGTACAGTCCCAGAAATACCAGAACCAGGATCAACGTATTTGTTTTAAATGTTTTAAATGTTTTCATTCCGTTGTTTTTATTTAATATTTAAGTGTGTTTTATCGTTCTATCATTTGAACTAAGGGATCAGGGTGGGACGGAAGCCGAAGTAGTAGTCCGTGGATCCCAATGTACTGAGGTAGCGAAAAGACAGAGACAGGTAGATAATGGTACTGTCCCAACTACCACCTCGAAGCACGCGGGAAGAACTATCTACAATAATATTCCATACCGGATCTACAGAAGAATTACCTCCACCATAAGCAGGATAATTATCGTTACTGACAGTATACAAATCGGCACACCATTCCCAGACATTCCCACTCATATCATATAAACCAATCGCATTAGGAGCTTTTATAGCTACCTCATGAATATTTTCATAAGAAATATTATTGTCATGATGCCAAGCAACAGCATCCCTATCAGCGCTACCGGCATACGGCAATGTATTGCAAGCGGCATCGCCCGAACCTGCCTCACTCCGGCGGGCGGCAAACTCCCACTGCGCCTCAGTAGGTAAGCTACCACCTAACCAAAGACTGAACGCCAATGAACCGATCCAGCTTACCTGACTCATACTCTCATTGTTTACATGTAAATCCACAGCATCGGAAGGAGTTCCGTTCTTATTATAAACATAATCACTCCCCACTTTACATAAACCATAAGGCTCATAATTGGTGCTAAACAATGTCAACGACCCAGTGGAAGTAAAACCATAACGAACCCCAACAGTCGAACCGGCAGGAACTTTATCAACACTGCCCTGACAACCGGGACTCGGATCTATCAGATCTGAAATATTATTACTGGAACTGCCGTCTTTTTTCAAACCGGCATTCGACAAATAGCCGGAAGCCAGAATGATATTGCCATTTTCATGAAACAAATCCACAGCATTAGCGAAAACGGCATACTGTGATGTAGTGACCTCGGTCTTTGCAAGACAAAATGTACTCACAGCAATCTCTCCGGGATCAGAAATCGAATGATCTTCAATTTTGTAATGGTGAAACTTTCCACCTTCGACCAGGACAGATTCGGGAGCAGAGGTATTCGCTGTAACCGTATTATTAACCATTTTACCGGCTTCTCCGGAAACGCCAAAACCCTGATTGGACATGTTATAAGCTACTACACAATTGAACAGATTGCCCCCGGCAATATAAACGCCGCCGCCATGAGCTGCATTTTCAGGCGTCATTTTGCTGCCGTCACCAGGAACATACATTGCTACATTTCCTTTGATGATACAGTTCTGAACCGTGCCGGTATTTGCTATGTAAACTCCGCCGCCATGACCGTTACGGATATGACCGTTACGGATCAATATGCCGTCAAGTGTACCGTAAACAGTTGCTACGCGGTGTTTTTTGGACGGTTCTGTACGAACCAATGAATTTCCATCAAATACAGTCATTTGTGTAATTTCAGTAGCCGCCCCCGGATAAATGCGATTCTCACCGGCAAAACCATCTTTAAACCCACCAATAACGATTACCCCGGCAGGAATGGTCAATTCTTCATTTAAAAAATATTTGCCGACGGCAACTTTAATCGTATCGCCGGAATTGGCGTTCTTAAGTGTATTAAGCAAAAAAGTAACGTCCTCAAGGACATAAGGAACATGAATGACAGCCGGTTCAGCCGATAAAAGCCTTATACTGCTAAACAGTAACAGACCGAATGTAATGAATTTATGTTTTCTCATTGTGTCTTTTTTTATTTTCAATATTGAACGTTTATTTATATTAACTGTCCGCCGGATAGTTATGATTTATTTACATTGAACTAAGGGACAAGGACAGGACGGAAACCCAAGTGATTGAACATGGTCGTGGGCGAGTAGCCGAAACGAGTAGCCAATGACCAGTAAGAGTCGTACCAGCCACCGCCACGAATGATCCGGGGGGAAGCGCTTGCTGCAGTATTCCATACCGGGTCGATAGAAGAATTACTTCCACCATAAGCGGGATAATTACTACTACCATTATACCAGTCGGCACACCACTCCCAAACATTGCCATTCATATCGTACAAACCAATCGCATTAGGAGCCTTTGTTGCTACCTCATGAATAGCCTCTCTGGGATCACCATTATCTTCACACCAGGCAATAGCATCCAAATCGTTACTACCGGCATACATATAGGTATTACAAGCAGCAGCGCCGGTACCATCAGTCGTCCGGCGGGCGGCAAACTCCCACTGCGCCTCCGTAGGCAATGACCCTCCGATCCAAAGACTAAACGCCAATGAACCTGTCCAGGTTACAAAATTCATACTCTCATTATTCAAATGCAAATTCACGTCGCCGGAAATAAAACTCTTATTATAAACATAATCACTCCCCACCTTACGTAAACCATTAGGGTAAAAAGGGTCATTTTGAATCTCAAACAAAACCTTGTCGGAAGTAAAATTATAACGAACCCCAACAGTCGAACCGGCAGGAACCTTATCGACACTGCCCTGACAAGCAGGACCCGGATCTACTAAATCCGGGATGTCATCACTGGGAGCGCCGTTCTTTTTCAAACCGGCGCCCAGCAAGTAGCCGGGAGCAAAAGTGACGTTCTCGTCTTCATGAGACAAATCTACAGCATTAGCAAAAATGGCATACTGCGATGTTGTAACCTCAGTCTGTGCAAGATAAAACGTACTCATCGTAAGCTCCCCGGGATCAAAATCAGGATAACCATGAGATCTGTAATGGTGAAATATTCCTCCTTCAATCAGAATAGGTACAGGAGCGGAAGTATTCGCTGTAATCGTATTATTAATCATCTTACCGACAGTCCCGGCAACGCCATGACCCTGGTTGGACATATTATAAACCACTACACAATTATACAAATTACCTCCGGCAATGTAAACCCCGCCGCCCTGAGCGGCATTATCAGGCGTGATCTTGCCACCGCCACTGGGGACACACATCGCTACATTTCCCTTGATAATACAGTTCTGAACCGTACCGGTACTTGCTATGTAAACCCCGCCGCCATGACCGTTACGGACATGACCGTTACGAACCAATACGCCGTCAAGAATTCCGGCAACAGTCGCTACCCGATGCTTGTCCGACGGTTTTGTGAGAACTACTGAATTCCCGTCAAATACAGTCATCTGTGCAATCTCAGTAGCGGATCCCGGATAAATGCGATTCTCATCGGCAAAACCGTCTTTAAATCCACCGATAACGGTTACCCCAGCAGGGATAGCCAACTCAGCATCTAAAAAATATTTTCCGACTGAAACTTTAATCTCATCTCCACTTTTGACAGTGGCAGGATCAAGCGCTTCAAACAACTTGACAACATTGGAAACCTCGATTACAGCTGATTCAGCCGTGGATAAAAGTCCAATACTGCTCAGCAGTACCAAACCAAATGTAATAAATCTGCGTTTTCTCATTGCACCCTTTTTTTATTTTTAATTTTGTACTCTTAATGATTTTTAAACAAGCTTCTCGTTGCATTTGTTCACTATTCTCTTGGAACCGGATACGACATCCGGCATCACAGCTTCACATTTGACGTGTAAAAAAATCATTGAATCTTTCGGATAGGGTATTTTTATTCTCAGCTATCTTATATATGTAGGCTGTATATGACAACTAAATTCTCAATAGCATGAAATCAATATTCAAATGCTCTATTTTAAGCTTCCTGATGGTAATATTCGCATTTTTGTCCAATCCGGCGATTGCACAAAATACACAGCATGACGGCAGTGAAAAATATTTCACCATCAGCGGGATCGTAAAAAACAGCGCCAACAATAAAAAGATGGAATACGTAAATATTTCTGTCCCCGGAACGGGTATCGGCACTGTAACCAACGAAGACGGAGAATTTTCCCTGAAAATAATTGAATCCGCCAATGCAAAAGAGATCGAATTTTCACACATAGGTTTCCGGAATAGCAGGTTCTCTGTGAGGGGGGAAAATATTCTGAACGAGACATTCTACATGAGACCAAAATCCAAGGAACTACCGGAAATCGTGATCAGAAGTTGGGAACCCCGGAAATTAATTGAAGAAGCCATCAGTAGAATTCCTGACAATTACAGTAAGAATCCAAATTTACTGACGGGATTTTATCGTGAAACCGCAAAAAAAGGCCGGAATTATATCAATATTGCAGAGGCTATCGTACAGATGTATAAATCTCCGTATACTGAAAATGTTCATTTCGATAAAGTTCAGGTACTGAAGGGACGCAAGCTCCTGAGTACGAAGAAAAGTGATACTCTGGCTGTAAAATTGCTTGGCGGGCCAAATCTTTCTATTCTTGCCGACGTCGTCAAGAATCCGGATGTAATGCTCGCTCAGGAATCTCTGGGGTATTTCAAGTTCATCATGTCGGAAACGACTCTTATCAATGACAGACTTCATTATGTCGTGAAATTTGAACCTGTGGATATAAATCTCCCTTATGCTCTTTATTATGGAAAATTCTATATCGACACGGAAACCCTTTGTTTTACAAGGGCTGAATTCAGTTTGGACATGAAAGACCGGAATAAAGCCACTCAAATGATCCTGAAAAAGAAACCGGCAGGATTACGTTTCAAACCGGAAGAGGTATCATACATCGTTTCTTATAAGGAAAGGAACGGTATTTCTTACTTGAATTATATCCGTAATGAAATAAAGTTCAAATGCGACTGGAAACGCAGATTATTCGCTACTAATTACGAGGTAATGAGCGAAATGGTCGTGACTGACAATGAAATGGAGAATATAGCATCTATCTCGCGAAAAGATGCGTTTAGTATAAATAACTCTTTGAGTGATAAGGTTATGAATTTTTACGACGAAGATTTCTGGGGTTCTTATAATATTATCGAACCTACCGAATCACTCGAATCTGCGGTTAATAAATTAAAAAAGGGATATAAATAGGTTCGTTTTGGCAAAATGTGGTTAATTTAGGCGTCATAAATTGAGAATTGAACTTGTTTTTCAATTCTCAATTTTTAATTGATTTTTATGCCGGAAAACAATCTGATACTGCGAAAAATCAGGGTTGGTGACATCAAGGCTTTTGAAGCGCTTTTCAGAGAATATTATGAAGCCTTATGCAGATATGGACTGACCTTTGTAGATACGACAGACGAGGCTGAAGAAATTGTACAGGAATTGTTCTACAAAATCTGGAAAAACAGGGAACATCTTGAAATTTCTTTTTCTCTGAAAGCTTATCTGTATGGAGCCGTGCGGAACAATGCCCTGCAATATCTGGAACACCTGCAGGTGAGACAAAATTATGCGGAACATTTTGCAAAGCAGGATAAAACAGGGATATTATCTCCGGATGAAGAACTGGAATATAAGGAATTAAATGAAAAAATTGATAGCCTCCTGAATGAACTGCCTGAACGCCGGCGGGAAATTTTTATCTTAAGCCGGTTCGAAGGTCTAAAGTATTCCGAAATTGCGGAAAGATTTGATCTTTCTATAAAAACGATTGAGGCAGAAATGACTAAAGCTTTCAAGGAACTCAGAAAATTAAAAAATGAAACAAACGAAATTGGTTGACACAGGCAAGGCATGGGAAAACCTGCAGAACAGATTGACTCAGGAAAACCTGATCCCGGAAAACAGGAAGAAACTCCGGCTTCATTCCTGGAATCTGACCGGAGCAGCGGTAATAATCTTCTGTATTTTTACCGGGTTCGGGATTTATGTTCTGTCCGACAAATCCGGGAATGATCTGCTGTCGGTAACAAATGAAGAATCCGGGACTTCGCTGGTAACAACCCTCGAAGACGGTTCTACGATTTACCTGACGGGCAATACCTCCATTTCCTATCCCGAACATTTCAAAACACATGAAAGAACGGTGGAAATAAAGGGAGATGCGCTGTTTGAAGTCATTAAAGATCAGGAGAGACCTTTCATCGTCGAGACTGAGCATGTCCGGATTAAAGTACTGGGTACTGCTTTCCGGGTCAATACGAATGATAAAAACTCAAGTTCATCTTTTGAGTTGTCCGTCATACGCGGTCTGGTGGAAGTCACCGGGAAATCATGGGGAAACCCGGTTCCGGTCGCAGCGGGTGAAAGCGTCAGTCTTATAAACGGCCGTCTGTTAAAAGGGAATCCGAAAACGGATCAATTCTCTAAATTTAACTCGAGAATAAGATTTAAAGATGAGAACCTGGACAATATTCTGAGAGTTATCAAACAGACAACCGGCACAAATGTTATCCTGGGTTCTGATGATCTGAAGGATCTCAAATTGAATGTGTCTTTCAGGAATAATTCACCGGATGCAATGGTTAAGGTTATTTGCATCGCATTAAAACTGAATTATACTTCGGAAGATAATACATTCTATATTTACAAACCGTAATATTTTCAGGGGGTATGAAACGCTTTTTGCTTTGCATATTCTGCCTCGTTCCGTTTTGTCTGCAATCTGCAAATCCAGACAGTCCGGTATTAAACAAGGTCATTGTTTTGCCCAAGGCTAAAGGAACGGTATATGAAATGCTTAATCTCATTTCGGAATCATCGGATATGCTATTTATCTACAATGACAAAACGTTGGATAACAACCGGAAAACAAAAATAAAAAAAGGGAAAACAACCTTGAAACAGGCTATACTGGATGCGACACAGGAGCCAAACCTCAAAATGAAAGTAATAGATAATCATGTCCTGCTATACATTGAGGAGGAGGAGGAAGATGAAAAAGAATCGGATATTCTTCACTCAACTTATCTGACTATTGAGGGGGAAGTGAAAGATCAGGATACGTTCGAACCCCTGCCTTTTGCATCTGTAGTCCTCAATGAAAGCACAATAGGCACTGTGGCTAATCAAAACGGTCATTTCGCACTAAAAATCCCGGATTCTTTGAAACAAAACACAGTCCGCATCTCCTATGTCGGATATGAATCTAAAGATATTCCTGTTGAATTAATGACAACCGGGAACATGGATATTCTCCTGAATATCAGGATTGTTTCCATGCAGGAAGTGATCGTCCATATCGTTAACCCGCTCAAAGTTGTCAATGAGATGCTGGAGAAACGACCTGAAAATCATCCGGTCAAGCAGTCTGTCTTCACGGCCTTTTACAGGGAGGGCGTGGATTACAAAAATGGTTTTGTCAATCTGACGGAAGCTGTTTTCAATATTTACAAACAGCCTTTTACATCGAAGAGGGATGATCTGGTCAAATTACTTAAAATGAGAAAGATCTCTAATAAGAATATCTCTGATTCTATTTTATTAAAGTTAAAAGCCGGGATCAATGCATCTTTAAACCTCGATCTGATGAAAAATTTACCTGACTTCCTGGAAATCAATGAAGGGAATCTTTATAATTATGCAAAAATCGACATGACCAGTATTGATTCCAAACCGGCTCACATCATAGCTTTTGAACAGAAACCGGAGATTAAAGAAGCTTTGTATAAAGGTGAACTTTACATCGACGCGGAAAATTCGGCTCTTTTGAATGTGCATTTTGAGATCAACCCGAAATACATCAGGAAAGCAAAAAACAGGTTGGTCGTCAAACAGAGTAAAGGAATAGATATTACGCCTAAAGAAGCCGTATATACGGTATCTTATAAAAAGTGGGACGGGAAATATTACCTGTACTATATTCGTGGAGATTTAAGTTTTACCATCTCAAAGAAAAGCTGGTTCTTTAATCGTTCAAGCGCCATCAATTCTTTCTTTGAGATGGTTATTTCCAAGATCGAGACCGGGAACATAAAACCTTTTCCAAAGGATGAAAGCCTGCCCGGCAGTAAGATCTTCTCTGAGACAAAATACACCTACGACTCTAATTTCTGGGGTGATTTCAATATTATCCTTCCTGAACGGAAATTGAGTGACGAAATGGAGCGGATCTCATCGAAAATCGAAGAAAGCTTTTAATTTCAATCCTGCCTGATCGATACGGCATACCCGCCTCCCGGGGCTGCTTTCAATTTCAGCTTTGTTTTATGATCTACTTTCTTTTGTTCAATGGTATAGGCTTGCGGATTGGTCTCATAATGAGCGTCTTTAGCATCCTTATAGATTGTTGCGGCATACTTCTTTCCCGGATCCAGGAAGTCCAGTGTCAATTCGGAATCATGTCCGTTTTCGTCGGCGGTACATCCGATAAACCAATCATTACTTCCTTTTGCTTTCCGGGCAACTGTAATGTAATCGCCCGGCTCGGCTTCCAGATAACGGCTGTCGTCCCAATCGACCGCTACATCTTTGATAAATTGAAAGGCGTCCATGAAACGTTCGTAGTTTGCGGGTAAATCGGCTGCCATTTGCAGGGGACTGTACATTGTTACGTACAGCGCCAATTGACGGGCGAGGGTACTGTGGACAAAGGAATTATTCTGTGGATTCAGGTTTTCGACACGTGTTTCAAATATTCCGGGAGTATAATCCATCGGGCCTCCGATCAGGCGGGTAAACGGCAGAATGGTGGTATGGTCTGCATTGTTTCCTCCGAAAGCTTCGTATTCTGTTCCTCGTGCGGATTCGTTTCCAATCAGGTTGGGATAGGTACGGCACAGGCCGGTCGGACGGACTGCTTCGTGTGCATTGACCATGATTTGATGTTCTGCTGCTTTTGTCACTGCATGGAGGTAGTGGTTTACCATCCATTGTCCGTAATGGTATTCGCCGCGCGGGATAATATTGCCTACGTAACCACTTTTCACGGAGTTATATCCGTTATCGACCATAAATTGGTATGCTTTGTCGATATGGCGTTCGTAGTTGCGGACGGATGAGGAGGTTTCGTGGTGCATCATGAGTCGGATTCCTTTGTTTTTAGCATATTCCGTGAGCGTTTTGAGGTCGAAATCGGGATATGGGGTAAGGAAGTCAAAGACCTGGTCTTTTGATTTGCCGAACCAGTCTTCCCAACCGATGTTCCAGCCTTCTACCAGTACCTGATCGAAATCGTGTTGGGCGGCAAAGTCGATGTATTCTTTTACGTGCGCGGTGTTGGCGGCATGGCGACCGCTCGGTTTCACGCGGGCATAGTCGGTGACGCCCAATTGGACGCCGGGTAAGTCGTTGGTGTATGCCCAGTCCTTCACCCCGGTAATCATTTCCCACCATACGCCGATGTATTTGACGGGTTTGATCCAGGAAACGTCGTCATATTTGCAAGGTTCATTGAGGTTCAGGGTTAATTTGGAGGCAAGGATATTCCGGGCGTCGTCGCTAACGATCACGGTACGCCAGGGGGTATGGCAAGGCGCCTGCATATATCCTTTTTTATCGGTGGCGTCGGGGGTTAGCCAGGATTCAAGGATCAGGTTTTTGTCGTCCAGGTTCAGGTGCATACAGGAATAATCAACTAAAGCGGCTTCGTGGAGGTTGATATACAGGCCATCGTCGGTCTTCAGCATCAAAGGGGTCTGTACTCCGGTTGGGGAGAACGGGGTTTGGGATGAGTTGGGGGTGATGGCATCTTTCATTTTCCCTCGTATCTCCGACAATTTGGAGGTAACCGTGCTGTATTCCTGGGTATCGTAATCGCCCGGAAGCCAGAAAGCTTTGTGGTCGCCGGCCATGGCGAACTGTGTTTTTTCTTCTTTGATGATGAAGTAAATCAGCTTCTCCTGTTGCGGAAACTCGTAACGGAATCCCAAGCCGTCGTCGAACAGGCGAAAACGAAGTATGATCCGGCGTTCTGTTTCGGGTTGATTGAGTGTTACTGTTAATTCATTGTAACGGTTGCGGATATTTTTCACTTCTCCCCATACGGGTTGCCAGGTTTCGTCGAAAGCGGATGTTTGGGTATCTGCAATCCGGAAGCTGCTGTAGAGGTTGGTTTTAATGTCTTTGTTTATATCTTGACTTTTGAGAGTAAAATCATCGAATGTACGTTCTATTTCTTCGGGTATCAGTTCTAATCCCAGTTTACTTGGTTTAACAACGGATTTTCCTTTATAATCCAGGGTATAAACGGGTGAACCGTCGGCAGAAAGCGAAAAGTTCATGCTGAGTTGTCCGTCGGGTGATTTCAAGGTCTGGGAACTTGCCATCACGGTTGATACGAGTAGTATGAGAATCAATTTAAGTTTCATGTGTGTATTATTTTAATTGTCTTATTAATATTCTACGATTAAAACGCCTTGGGCAGGGACTGTCAAGGCGTCGCTCAGGTCGATTGTTTGTCCGGTGATTACGTCTTTTCCCTGTGTTGCGTTTCCGACGACTTCCCTGTATTTTCCCGTGGGAAGCGTTTGGGCATCTTGAGAGCCGTTGAGTATCACGAGGACGTTATTGTTTCCGGTCGTCCGGGCGTATACGTAACAGGGGTTATCGTCGGTTGGCGCATAATGAATTAACTTGCCTCCGGCGACGGCTTTGTTGGTTTTCCGCCACTTCAAGAGTGTATGCAGGTAATCCCAGGCTTCGTTTTGGAGGCTTGTCCGGCCTGAGGGGGTAAAGGCGTCGACCGGGTCGCCGGGCCATCCTCCGGGGAAGTCTTTCCTGAGGTTGCCGTCTCCGTCGTGTTTCTCGCCGGACATGAGCAGTTCTGTGCCGTAATAGATTTGCGGGATACCGCGCGTGGTCAACAGGAGGGCGATCGCTTGCCTGTAGCGGTTGAGACCGGTTTCTTCCTGCTTGAAGAAGCGGCTGGTATCGTGATTGTCGAGGAAGATCAGGATATTATTCAAATCCGTATACAGGAAGTCCAGGGCAAGGACTTCGTAAACCGCGCGAAAGGGGTTTTTATTGTCCGGTTGAAGCGCTAATGCCTGATTCAGGGCGGTCATGAGGTTGAAGTCCATGACGGTTTTCAGGTTGCTCTGCCGGTCGCTTTCTTTGGAG
>JAIRZF010000204.1 GCA_031267385.1 Dysgonamonadaceae bacterium
AATACCGCAGGGATATTATTCCGGGACAGTCAAAACCGTATGCTTTACAACTTCCTGCAGCTTATGCTTATGGCTTTGTACAACTGGAAGATTCGATTGCGTTATACCGTGCCGGTGAACTGTTTGCCAACAGGACTAAAAGTATTTCCAATCAGGAAAAAGTAAAGCATAAAGTCAAACCCGGAGAAACCATGCTTGCTATTGCCGATCAATATGGCGTTACCTCCACTCAAATCAGGCGCTGGAATGGGATGAAGTCGAGCCGGGTGTCATCGGGACGTGTGCTTACCATCTATGTCGATAATGGTGGTTATGCCCTGAATAATTCAACTGCTGCCAAGACTGCAACCACGACAAAACAGTCCGGGAACAAAAAAGTTGCTGCCGCTGACAGCAATACAAAAACAAAATCTTCGGGAAATGGTTCTTATATAACATACAAAGTACAATCAGGAGACTCTTTCTATACCATAGCGAAGAATTATCCGGGAGTCAGTGCAAAAGATATAATGGAATTCAATAATGTCTCAAGTTCGTCATTAAGAATAGGACAGACAATCAAAATTCCCCGGGATGTTTAATTTGTTACGACATTCTTCATGAACAAAGAAAAGGAAAATAAACAGAATGAGGAGTTGATGGTTCAAAAAGAATTTGAAAAACTCCTTGAATGTTATAAAAATTCAAATCACAGGCAAAAGCTTGATATTGTCAACAAAGCATTCAACTTTGCAAATCAAGCGCATAAGGGTGTGGAACGCCAATCGGGAGAGCCTTATATAACACACCCTCTGGCCGTTGCCATGATTGTTTGTGAAGAAATGGGACTGGGTTCCACTTCTATCTGCTCTGCTTTGTTACATGATGTAGTGGAAGATACCGATTACACTGTTGAAGACATCCAGAATGTTTTCGGAGAAAAAATCGCCCAGATCGTAGATGGTTTGACCAAAATCGCCGGTGGAATTTTTGCGGAAGCAGCTTCGCAACAGGCTGAAAACATGCGGAAATTGTTGATTACAATGTCAAATGATATCCGTGTTATTCTCATCAAGATTGCCGATCGCCTGCATAACATGCGTACGTTGGGTTCGCTTCTGCCCGCCAAACAATATAAAATTGCAGGAGAGACCATGTTCCTTTATGCCCCTCTGGCACATCGTTTGGGGTTGTTTTCCATCAAATCGGAACTTGAAGACCTGAGTTTCAAATACGAACATCCGGATGAATACAAACAGATCAGCCATAAAATAGAATTGACGGAAGCCAACCGGGATAAGATCTATGAACATTTTGCTAAACGGCTTCAACCGAAACTGGATAAACTCGGCATGACATACGAAATGAAAGGCCGGGTAAAGACGGTTTATTCCATCTGGAACAAAATGAAAACTAAAAATGTGGATTTTGAAGATATCTACGATCTTTTTGCCGTCCGCATTGTTTTCAAATCAGAACCGGACATTGATGAAAAAAAACGTTGTTGGGATATTTATTCGGCCATAACGGATGTTTATAAACTTCGCCCCGACCGTATCCGCGATTGGGTAAGTCACCCGAAAGCGAATGGGTATCAGGCGCTCCACCTTACCGTGATGGGCCCGGACGGGCAGTGGATCGAAATCCAGATCCGCAGTTCAAAAATGGATGAAATTGCAGAAAGAGGTTTGGCCGCCCACTGGAAATACAAAGAACATATCGAGGAAGAATCTGCATTGGATAAATGGCTTGGAACGATCCAGGAGGTTCTGGAAAATCCGAATCCGAATGCAATGGATTTCCTGGATACTATAAAATTGAATCTTTTTACCTCGGAAATATTTGTATTTACTCCTAAAGGAGATATAAAAACGTTACCGCAAAACGCAACAGCATTGGATTTTGCGTACGACTTGCACTCCAATATCGGGAATCATTGTATCGGAGCCAAAGTGAACCACCGTTTAGTACCGCTGAGCCAGAAATTATCCAGTGGAGACCAGGTGGAAATACTTACTTCAAGATCGCAATTGCCTAAGAAAGACTGGATTTCTTTTGTCACTACCGCAAAAGCGCGTACGAAGATTGAAATTTCTTTGCGTAAACAGCGTCGGGAACAGATCAAAAAAGGAGAGGAAATGTTGTCGGATGTGCTGTCTAAGGCGGGCATAGAGCCTCACACTTCGGTATTGGACAGGTTTGCCGCTTATTTTGACTTTCCCAGAAAAGAGGACATGTATTATGCCATAGCAGAAAATCAGATCATCCTGCCGGAAAATCCGCGGAAAATATTAAAAGAAAAATCTGAAAATGTTTTTTTTAAGTATGCCAAGCAAATGATGCATGTTGTGGCGCCGAAACAAAATGAAGAGGAATTTTTGGAGGAAGACAAAGCGTTGGATATTAAAAAAATAGATCGTAAAAAGACCTATATTCTTCAGGAAGAATCTTATAAGGAGAATTTCACCGTCGCAGATTGTTGTAACCCGATACCGGGAGATGAAGTGTTCGGATTTATCAATGACGACGGGAGACTGATCATCCATAAACGGGCTTGTGAAATAGGGACAAAGTTGAAAGCAAATTTCGGCGATCGTATTCTTTCCTGTGAATGGGCCGGTCATAAAACATTCTCATTCCCATCGACCATAGAGATAAGAGGTTTGGACAGAGTTGGTATTCTTAATGAAATTACAAAGGCTATTTCTACTGATTTTGAAGTAAATATCCACAGACTGGAGGTTGAATCAAAAGCCGGGATGTTTTATGGCAAAGTTGAAATTTCAGTTCATGATGTAGATGATATCAACCAATTGTGTCATCAAATCCAGAGAATTAAGGGCATTAAGAATGTAAATCGGGTAGAATAGGCTGAATAATCGAAACATGTTTCGATAAGGATGAAATATAATCGAAACATGTTTCGATTAATCGGATTTTATACATACCTTTGCAGCAATCTTTACTTATAAAAGCATGGAAGCAACATTACTACGCTTAAATAAGCATTGGGAGGGGCAAAAATACCCGTCCCTGTATAAACGGGATCTGATCGGAAACCTGAAAAAGAAGAAAGACTTGCCTCATATCCAAGTACTTACAGGTATCCGTAGGAGTGGAAAGTCAACTATTTTCCGGCTGATGATAAATGATTTGATGGACGAAGGAAAGAATCCCAAAGAAATTTTACTCCTCAATCTGGACGAACCGTTCTTTACGTCGCTGTGGGCTAACGCAGCTGGATTGTATCAAGTGGTGGAAGCCGCAGAAAAACTCACTTCCGTGAAGATAAAATATCTTTTCCTCGACGAGATACAGCAGGTGAAAAATTGGGAACTTTTCGCCAAAGGTGCATACGACACTCAACATTTTAATAAAATATACATCACCGGCTCAAACTCCGACCTGTTACAAAACCACTTTGCTACGCTTCTTTCCGGAAGATATTTTACCAATACGATACGCCCGTTTTCGCTGAAAGAATGGATGCTGCTGCACGATTTTCCCGACCGTTATTCCACGGTTAACCGCCGACCGGAACTACTACAGTTACTGGACTCGTACATGAAATATGGTAGTTTTCCCGAAATAGTATTGAATCCGCCATCCGATGATATAAAAACCGAACTCCTGAAAAATTATTACGACTCCATCGTGTTGAAAGACTGCATTGTCTATAATCAAATACGCGACAGTAGTCTTTTCTACCGATTGCTTCACTTTTTACTTTCCAATGCTGGTGCGCCGTTTTATTACACCAGTCTGGCAAAAGCCGTCAGCAGCAATGAGAATACAACGCGTAATTATTTGGAATACGCTCACCGGAGTTACGTTATTTCCGATATAACTAACTTTTCATTTTCGTTAAAAGAAGAAACAAGGTCGCAGCACAAAGTTTACAGCATCGATACCGGACTGATGAACGCTGTCGGCTTTCAATTTATACAACGGGGCGGCATGTTACTGGAGAACATCGTTTACAACGAACTGGTAAATAATGGATACGGAGAAATTGCATTTGTCCGGTCGACGGGCGGAGAATGTGATTTTATCGCCAAAAAAGAAGGACAATTCCATGCGTTCCAAGTCTGTCACGAGCTAACTCCCTTGAATCAGGCTCGGGAAATTAACGGTTTCAATGTGTTTGGAAAGCTTCCCATAGCGTCCAAAACAATACTTACCTACAATCAGGAAGAGACTATTGACGACATTCGTGTCATTCCGTTCTGGCAGTTCTTTGGATTTGTTCCCTCACCCGATACCTGATACCTAATCCGGCAGCGGAGCAGGCATTTGTTTTTCCATTTCATCAAATTCATCTTTCAGAGCGACCAATTCATCTCTCACATTTTTTAATCTGAAAATGATATCTTCATTCCTGACAGCGTCTTCTTTGTTTTCTTTCAGTTTTCGTTTGGTTCCCTTAATCGTCATTCCCTTGTCTTTTACCAGGTGATATACGAGCCGTATAGCCTCAATATCTTCTTTACGGTATTGGCGGGTGCCTTTCGCCGATTTAGCAGGATTGATTGATGGAAATTCTTTTTCCCAGTAACGTAATGACGATTCATTGACATCAAACATGTTCGCTACTTCGCTGATTGAATAAAATATTTTCTCCTGCTTAAATGACTTCATATACTGCATTTTTATGTTTAATCCATTACTTGCCCGTGGTTTTCCGCCATTTCTATCATCCTGGTATATTCTTCCGGAGTGAGATCCATGAAATAATATTTGGCGGGATTGTCGTGTTGTCCTTTCACAATTACTTCATAATGCAGGTGAGGCCCGGTTGATTTTCCTGTGTTTCCGACAAGAGCGATAACTTCTCCCCGGCTTACTTTTTGCCCTGATCTCACTTTCAACCTGTCGCAGTGACCGTAGAGCGTTTTGTATCCGTAACCATGATTAATAATCACACAATTACCGTATTCGGAATACCTTTCTGCTTTTTCCACAACTCCATCTCCCGTAGCATATATCTCTGTCCCGATTTTGGCGCTAAAGTCCATTCCTGAATGGAAACGCGGAGTCCGGTATATCGGGTCTATACGCATTCCATAACCCGAGGCCATCTTTTTAAGGTCTTTATTGGCCACCGGTTGTATTGCCGGAACACATTTCAGCCGGTCTTCCTGGGTTTTGATCATGGTTGCAATTTCGTCAAATGAATTGGATTGGACGTACAATTGTTTGGAGATCATATCCATTTTTTGGGTAACAAAAATCACCAGATCCGAGTTTGGCATTTCCATCAGGTGCTCATAGCGGTTTGTGCCGCCAAAACCCGGTTTGCGGATGGACTCGGGAATCGGGTCTGCCTGAAAGATCGCCCGGTATAGCTGATCATCCCGTTGTCGCAGGTCTTCCAGTACTTTCTGTGTCTCATTCTGCCTGCGGGATAGTATTTCGTATTGTGCCGTTAATAATTTGTTGTTTTTTTTCAGTTGTTGCTCGCGTGGTGAATCAAAAGTGTACATGGCAAAAGCAAACAGGCAGACGCCAATAAGCACGCCGATGAACAGTTGCCTGAAAACCGATGCGACGCGTTTTTTCCATGATGGGAAGACACGTTCAAAACTTAATGTTTGTGGATTGTACCGGTAAAAAATGTTCCGCATTTTAAAAATCAAGGAGTTTAATAGAGCAAAAATAATAAAATTACTGTACTTTTGCAAGGAAAAAGGAGGAAAAGGGAGGAAAAGGGAGTTAGAAGAAGTTAAATGGAGGTAGAGGGAGTTAGAAGAAGTTAGAAGAAGTTAAATGGAGTTAGAGGGAGTTAGAAGAAGTTAGAGGGAGTTAAATGGAGTTAGAGGGAGTATTATCAGGCGTAAGCCATTCCTTTACCTCCCTCTAACTCCCCGTACCTCCCTCTAACTCCCTCTTCTCAAAAAATAAACCAATGACAGCAAAAGAGATTCGTCAATCATTCAAGGACTTCTTTGAGTCCAGAAATCACAAAATAGTTCCGTCAGCCCCAATGGTGATCAAGGGTGATCCGACCCTGATGTTTACCAATGCCGGAATGAATCAGTTTAAAGATGTAATTTTAGGGAATACTCCCGTCAAATATCCGCGTGTTGCAGATTCTCAAAAATGCTTGCGGGTAAGCGGAAAACACAATGACCTGGAAGAAGTCGGACATGATACTTATCATCACACCATGTTTGAAATGCTTGGGAACTGGTCATTCGGCGATTATTTCAAGAAAGAAGCGATCGACTGGGCATGGGAATATCTGACCGGAATATTAAAAATTAATCCGGATAAATTGTATGTGACTGTTTTTGAGGGCAGTCCTTCTGAGAAATTATCCCGGGACGATGAGGCCGCCGGATATTGGGAACACTATTTGCCGAAAGATCGCATCATTAACGGAAATAAAAAGGATAATTTCTGGGAAATGGGAGATATTGGCCCTTGTGGTCCCTGCTCGGAAATTCACGTGGATAACCGTCCCAAAACGGAACAGGCTAAAGTCAATGGCGCTTTACTGGTCAACAAAGATCATCCTCAGGTTATTGAAATATGGAATCTTGTTTTCATGCAGTACAACCGCAAAGCGGATGGGTCGTTGGATTCGCTTCCTGCGAAAGTAATTGATACGGGAATGGGGTTTGAACGTTTGTGCATGACTATTCAAGGGAAAACATCGAATTATGACACAGATGTATTTCAACCGATTATCAAAGCGATAGGGGAGATTACCGGAAATACGTATGGTAAGGATGAAAAGAAAGATATTGCAATGCGCGTTATTGCCGACCATATACGGACTATTTCTTTTTCTATTACGGACGGACAATTGCCTTCGAATGCGAAAGCAGGCTACGTAATTCGTCGTATCCTTCGTCGCGCGGTGCGTTATGGATATACTTTCCTGGAACAGAAAAAAGCATTTATGTATCGCCTGATTCCCGCTCTTATAGACACTATGGGGGATGCTTATCCTGAATTACAATCACAACGGATCCTGATTGAAAAAGTAGTGAAAGAGGAGGAAGATTCTTTCCTTCGTACTTTGGAAACTGGAATCAGGTTGTTGGATAAGATCATGGATGAAGTTCGTGTCCGGGGGTCAAAAACCATTGACGGAACCAGCGCTTTTACTTTATATGATACTTATGGATTTCCGCTTGACCTGACTGAACTGATTTTGCGTGAAAATCAGATGGAAGTGGATAAGGCCGGTTTTGATGTAGAGATGCAGAAACAAAAAGAGCGTGCGCGTAATGCGGCTGCTGTGGAGACCGGAGACTGGGTAATCCTGAAAGACGGAGATCCGGTGTTTGTAGGGTATGACAGGACGGAAGCGGATTCTCAGATACTCCGTTATCGCCGGGTAAAGCAGAAAAACAATGAATTCTATCAGATCGTGTTTGACTGTACCCCATTTTATGCCGAAATGGGAGGACAGGTCGGCGATTGTGGACTGTTTACGGGTGAAGAAGGTCCTGATTTTGAAATTTTTGATACCAAACGGGAAAATAATCTGGCGGTTCATTTGTCTCAAAAACTGCCTGCTGATGTAACTGCCGTTTTCAGGATAAAAATCAATGAAGAAAAACGTCGTGCAACGGAATGTAATCATACTGCGACGCACTTGCTGCACGAAGCATTACGCGAAGTTCTGGGAGGTCATGTGGAACAAAAAGGATCGTATGTTTCACCGGATTCGTTGCGGTTTGATTTTTCTCATTTCCAGAAAGTGACCGATGAGGAATTGCGTGAAGTAGAAAAACGTGTAACGGCTAAAATACGCGAAAATATACCCTTGGATGAAAAGCGTCACGTTCCGGTTGAAGAAGCTAAATCCATGGGCGCTATGGCGCTTTTTGGAGAAAAATACGGTGATGATGTTCGCGTAGTCCGTTTCGGAAGTTCTTTGGAACTGTGTGGAGGAACGCATATCCCGGCTACGGGTTGTATCGGTTCATTCCGGATTGTCGGAGAAAGTTCCATTGCTGCCGGAGTTCGTCGTATCGAAGCTATTACCGCGGAAAATTGCGAGCGGTTTTTCTATTCACAACAGGATATTATCCGGGAGACCCGTTCTTTATTCAATAATGTTCCGGATGTTGTTCAGGCGATCCGTAAATTCTTTGAAGAAAACGTGGAACTGAAAAAGCAAATGGAAGATGTTGTAAAAGAGAAGATCGTCTCTCTGAAGAAGACGATTATTGAAAATAAGAGAGAAATAAACGGGATTCATGTCTTTGTTGTCAGGGGATTTTTCCCTGCCGAAATCATTAAGGATATAGCTTTCCAGTTGCGTGGAGAATTTACTTCCAAAATGTATTTTGCAGCGGCTACGGAAGTCGACGGCAAACCGATGCTGACACTTATGATCAGTGATGATCTTGTTGCACAGGGAATGAACGCCTCTCAAATTGTTCGTGACGCCGCTAAAAAAATACAGGGCGGCGGCGGCGGCCAGCCTCATTTTGCAACAGCAGGCGGAAAAGATGTTGCAGGATTGACTTCTGCATTGGACGAAATGCTCGAAATGAAGACCGTTTAACACGGAGACTTTACCACGGAGTACCACGGAGTTTATTTCACGGAGTACACGGAGTTTTTAAGAAAAAAGGCTGTCCCACAATGATGTGAGGCAGCCTTTTTGCGATGTAATAACCAGATGAATCTGGGGTTACGTACGGGCGGGTTTCAAACCCGCCCCTACGTTATTTCCTGACCGCTTTGATCGTCTTGCCGTTGTACTGAATCAGGTACGTGCCTTGGGCATAGCCTGACAGGTCGATTGTCGTCTCACCATCCCGGGCAGGGTACGTTCCTTTCAGGGAGCCGGTCATATCCACTACACGGATGATTTGGCTCGACTTCGTGCCGGAAACCTTGATGATCCCTGCCGTCGGATTCGGGAAGACCCGGACTGCCTGTTCGGCAACCTGCTCAACGCCGGTCGGATATTGCACCAGGATAGCCTGCGTAGCCTGACGTGTGCCGCATGGATGTTCGAGCGTCACGGTCAACAGGCCTTGGCCTACCGAGAGAGAGCCGAAGGTTGCCAGGGTTTCGTTATTCCCTACTCCGCCTGTCACGGGAGAGAACGTGACGCCGTCCCGGTCGTAACTCCAAAGGTATTGCGTCACATCGGAATAACCGGCCAGCTTGATGCGGTAGGTTTGCCCTGTAACCGCCGTGGACGGAAATTCCGTAAAGCGCAGCGTTTCCGGCAACTGACCGGTTACCCAGAGATTAACTTCTTTACTGTAAACACTGGAACGGTAACTGCCGAGATCACTTCTCACAATCACGTAATAACGCCCGGAATTGCCGGATTCTGCATTGGTTATTGTATAAGTATTCCCGTTTACTCCATTGATGCGTTCGTTCCCGTGGTACCACTCATAACTCAGGTTGTCGCCTTCGGCCACGATCTTGAACGTGTAGCTTTCGCCGGCACAGATGATGGCGTCTTCCAAATCCTGAAGCAATCGTGGATTGGTGGGGTTGATGGTAAAGAGCACGCCCGTCGTGAATGTCAGCTGGTAATTGCTTGATAAAGCAAGCGTGTTTTGTCCGATGAGGTATGTTCCCAGGTTTTCGCCTGCGGCACGTGAGAGCGTTCCTGTAAATTCATCGCCTGCTACCAACGCCGGGGCACAGGTGTACGTGAGCGCCGGATCGGATTGTCCGTAAAGTTTGCTCTTCGCATCGGGAGTGACAGTGATGGCCTTTTGGGTCACCGTAAATTCCACGTCGAATGTTTCGCTGATGCTGTGCGCGCTTGAAGAAACAGTCACCGTAGCCGTATAGGTTCCGACAGACAGACCTGGTTGCGGCGCGACTGTGAAACTGCCTGCTTCGCTGACTTCTATTGAAGTAATCGAAGTTTCCGATAGCGTGAACGAGCCGGCATCTGCACCGCTCAAGTCCACGGTCAGGTCGCCCGTAACGTCATTTCCCGTGTTAGAGACTTCAACGTCAAGCTCCGGTTGGGTATAGCCGTAAGGCGCTGTGGTGAAAGTCTGCATTCCCGTTCGATCCAGTTCGACGCCATAATACAGCAGAACAATACTCTGACCGGTCAATTCTTTTGTTGCGACGGCCAGGTTGTAGTTGTTCGCCTTATCGGTGCTTTGCATCGTTACGGTTGCCGTGACCTTTTTGCCGGTTCCCAGACTGGCATCCTCAAAAGCCGCACTCACGGTATAGTCTACGTCGACGGTAAGGATTTCGTCGTTTTCCAGCCCGCCGAACGTGACGCCGGTGACTTCTGCGTTGGTTGTGCCGTCGTAAACCTTGGTAGCAATTGTGAAGTTGTCGATGGTGAGCGCCTTTACGCTGATGGCCTGACTTGTCAACGGATAATCTTCCCCGTTTGTCAGGTTGTAGTTTTTGGCTGCGTCGGTAGTGGTCAGCGTTACAGTTGCCGTAACCGTTTTGCCGGTTCCTGCATTAAAATCATTAAAAGTCGCACTCACGGTATAGTCTACGTCGATGGTAAGGTTGTCGCCGTATTCCAGCCCGCCGAACGTGACGGCAGCGACCTCGGCGGCGTCTGTGCCGTCGTAAATCTTGGTGTCAATACTGAAATTGGTGACGGTGATGTCCTTTGGGTTCACCGTAAAGCTCACGTCGAATGATTCGCTGACATTATCGTTTTCAACGGTCACTGTAGCCGTGTGGGTTCCGGCAGGCAGATTTCCATTCGGCTCGACTGTAAAACTGTCGTCTGCGCCGACTGCTATTGAATTAATCGAAGCTTTCGATAGCGTGAACGAGCCGGCATTATCACCGCTCAAGGCCACGGTCAGGTCGCCCGTAGCATTGTTATCGTCTACATTAGAAACTGTGACGGTAAGCTCTGTTGGTGCATTAGCATAGCCGTAAGTATCCTCGCCGAAATCGTTCGTTCCCGCTTGATCCAGTTCGATGCCATAAGTCGCTTCAAGAGTTTTCGCATTACTATAATCGTCGCTTGCTCGTGTGTAAGTCATTTCGTAAAAAACGCCGTCTACCGTAAGCGTTACAGGTTCGTCACCATTGCTTGCAGGCAGGTAGAGATAGACCTTACCGTTGTCGTCGGTTTTTACGTCTTTGATGCCGTATACGCCGGCAGCAGCGTCCGGTGTTTCGTCGCAAGCTTCTCCGTTAATGCTGCCTGCCGTGACGGACTTGTCACTGACGCCTATCGTGAGGGTGTTGAGGAAAACGTTCTCACTGCTGCTGTTAGTTGCCTGGACACTTTTCAGATAATTACCTGGGGAGGGGGAAACACTCCCGCCGGTTCCGTTAGTGGGTTGGGGAACGACCCTGCCGCCGGAAACACTGCCGCCGCTGATGATGGTAGTACCGCCGGTATCGTATATGCTCATGTTGACGCCGATGCCGATGCCTGCGCCACCGTTTATGCCGGTTGCCTCAACCGTTCCGCCACTGATGGTGATGGCGCCGCCGTGATTACTGCTGCCTCCGCCGATGCCTGCGCCGCCAGCCCAACCGATTGCCGTAACTATGCCGCCGCTGATGTTGATGATGCCGCCGGAACCTCCATCGCCTCCGCCGATGCCTGCGCCGCCGTAGGCGCTGCTATTCGCCGTAACTGTTCCGCCGCTAATGGTGATGGAGCCGCCGGAATTATCCTTACCTCCGCCGGAAACATTGTAGCCTCCGCCAATGCCTGCGCCGTAGGTGCCGCCGGTTGCCGTAACCGTGCCGCCGCTAATGGTGATGGTGCAACTTTCCAGTCTACCATTGTTGCCGCTACCGATGCCTGCGCCGCCATCGCCGCCGATTGCCGTAACCGTGCCGCCGTTGATGGTGATGATGCCACCGGAACTACCCTTGCCTCCACCGATGCCTGCGTTGCCGCCGATGCCGCCGGTTGCAGTAACCGTGCCGCCGTTGATGGTGATGGAGCCGGAACTATCCAGGCCTCCGCCGATGCCCGCGCCGCCATCGCCGCTGCCGGTTGCTTCTAATTTGTCGCTGGACGTTCCGTCGATTGTGAGGGTTGCGTTGTCGGGCACAGACAGACCGGCTTTATACCAACCGCTTTTCAGGACATTGTTTCCTGAAAGTGTCAGGTTAACCGTGGCGCCGTCCGCGATGGAGAACGCGCAGGCGTTGTTTGTAGCGCTGACGTCTATATTGACGTCTTGGATCGTAATATCCGCCGTTACGCCGGTGTTTACCACAATGGTATAGGTGGTGGTAGTACCGGTAATAGTGTGTGTGCCGCCGGTCGAGATAACGACATTCCCTGTACTGATGTCGTAATTGTCAGCAAAGGCGCCGACGCTGCACAGCAGCATCGCAAGAACTGAGATTAAAACTTTAGCTTTCATTTCGTTTTTCATTATTCATTATTTATTGTTCATTGTTCATTACTCATTTAGCAGAGTTCGATCAACTCAGCAGACTGAGTTCGATCAACTCAGCAGACGGAGTTCCATCGACTCTGCAGGCAGAGTTCCATCTACAAAAAACCGGCATCCCGACTTTCGGAATAACGGACATAAAGGAAAATGCATGAAAGGTGCAGGGCGTGCGAAGAAGCCGGACTAAACTCAATGAATCCGGTCGGGCTATGTTGTTGTGTATTAAGAAATTTATTTGTAGATTAGCGCGCGCGAGCTGCGGTAAGTCTCTCTCTCTAATACAAGCGACGAATGATGCAAATTTAAACCGTTAAACAACGTTAAACCTGCGGGAAAAGATGTGTCGGTATTCTTACTTGAGAAAGACAGTTGCATGAAGGGTCTAATTGTTTGTTAATTTGCTTGTTGTATGCGCAAAGGTGAAGATTATATTTGAGATTTGCAAGGGAAAGGCGTTTTTTTTTAATGAATAATGTATCGCCCCCCACTCCAAGGTAGGGCATCCACATCAATGTCTCATGTGGAACATGCGCCTTCTATTGATTCGTTTCTTTCTTTGTAGTCAGTAATTTTTGCAGTTCTTCGCCTGTCAGGTTCAAGTGTATTCTCCCATTGTGAGCCATGGCGATACTTCCGGTTTCTTCTGAAACCACAATTACTTTGGCATCCGTTTCCTGCGAAATTCCCAATGCAGAGCGGTGCCTCAGTCCCAATTCTTTCGGGATGTCGTTCTTTTGGGAAACGGGCAGGATACAGGAAGCCGCTTTGATTTTTCTATCGGCAATGATCATGGCGCCGTCGTGTAAGGGACTGTTTTTGAAGAAGATGTTTTCGATGAGGCGGGCGCTGAGATTGGCATTGAGGATTTCTCCCGTCCGGATGTACATTTCGAGGTTGATCTCCTGTTGGAGTACCATTAAAGCGCCTGTCTTGACTTTCGACATGTTCATCGAAGCCAGAACGATAGGCATAACGTAGGAGAGGTCTTCCTTTACCGAATCGCCTTTTGAAGAAAATATCCGGGTCAGGAATTTCCATCTGCTGTGCGATCCCATTGCTTGTAAGAAACGTTTGATTTCATCCTGGAACAGGATGACGAGGGTGATGAAGCCGACGCTGACAAATTTATCCAGGATAGCGCCCATCAGACGCATGTCAAGGATTTGTGAGACCAATACCCAGATGGCGAGAAATGCCAGAATGCCACTGAAAATAGCCGTTGTGCCGGATTTCTTCATCAGTTGATAGAGCTTATACATGAAAAACGCTACCAGCAGGATGTCAATGACGTCTTTTATACCGAAATCAAAATGCATCAGATGTTCTCACTTTATTATAAATTTTTATACATTCCATTGCCTCTTTCACATCGTGTACACGCAGAATAGAAGCTCCTTCTGCGAGAGCGATCGTATTTAATACGGAAGTTCCGTTCAATGCCTTATCCACACTGCAATCCAGTAAATCCCGGATCATTGTCTTTCGTGAAATGCCGACCAGAATCGGGAGTTCAAATATACGAAATTCTTTTAAAACCTTCATCAAGTAGTAGTTTTGGTCTGTGTTTTTACTGAATCCGAATCCAGGATCCAGGATAATATCGTTTACGCCTTTCCGGTGAAGACTGTTTATTTTTTCGGAAAAATAGAGGAACATATCTTTCATCATGTTGTCGTAGGTAACCTGCTGCATCATGGTTTGAGGACTTCCTTTCATGTGCATCATGATGTACGGGACTTTTAAATCCGCAATTGTATCGAACATTTCCCGGTCCAGTTCTCCCGCGGAAATATCGTTGATCAGGGACACGCCGTATTTTTCCACACAACGCCGGGCGACTTTCGACCGGAAAGTATCAATCGAAACAAGCGCTTCCGGAAATTCCCGGAAAAGTACTCCCAATCCGAAATCGAGGCGTTCAATCTCTTCTTCTTCACTGACATATTTCGCATTGGGGCGGGAAGAGTATCCTCCCACATCAATGATGTCTGCGCCTTCTTCCCGGATTTGAAATACCCTTGCAATAATCTCTTCTTCCGTTTGTTTCCGGCTATTTTGAAAAAATGAGTCGGGAGTCAGATTGAGGATACCCATGACCCTGGGTTGCAACAAATCAATTAGCTTTCCTTTTATATTGATAAACATAAATTTAGTTTTCCTTTTGCAAAAGTACATCTAAAACCCAAAGACGCGAAGCTTTTTATTTACTTTTTATGTACATTTGTTTCAAATTTGAAAATATGAACATCGAAAAACTGTATGAAATATACCTGTCACACCCGTTTGTGACAACGGATACCCGGAATTGCAAACCCGGATCTGTTTTTTTCGCTTTGAGAGGAGAAAACTTCGACGGGAATAACTTTGTGGGGGAAGCCCTCGGAAAAGGATGTGAATTTGCAATATGCGACCGGCCGGATGTCTTTCCGGAGCATGAGAAAGTAATTCATGTTGAGGATAGTTTGAAGACCTTGCAGGATTTGGCCGGGCATCATCGCCGGCAACTGAAAACTCCGGTTATCGGGATCACCGGTACAAACGGGAAGACTACGACAAAAGAATTGATGGCGGCCGTTTTGTCGTCCAAATATCACATCCTGTTCACTCAGGGTAATTTGAATAATCATATTGGAGCGCCTCTTACCTTGTTGCAGCTTCGTCCGGATCATGAATATGCAATTATTGAAATGGGTGCGAGCCATCCGGGGGAAATAAAAACGCTGGTGGAAATTGCCGCACCCGGATTTGGGATCATAACGAATGTGGGTAAGGCTCACCTCGAAGGATTCGGCTCTTTTGAAGGAGTGATCCGTGCCAAAGGCGAATTATATGATTACATCAGGAAAACGAACGGGACAATATTCATTGATCATGAAAATCCTTATCTGAATGAGATGGCCGGCGATTTGAAGAAAGTATCCTATGGTAAAACCGATGATTCCGTTGTTTGGGGGGAAACGGTCTCTTCTTTTCCGTTTATGACCTTTAAATGGCATTCCGGAAATGAGTCGCATGAAGTGAAAACGCAATTGATAGGAGATTATAATTTGGAGAACGCATTGGCTGCGATTGCCGTGGGGACTTATTTTTCCGTGGACGCACATGGAATAAACGAGGCTTTGGAAAATTATGTTCCTCAAAACAACCGGTCGCAGTTTAAGGATACCGGTAAAAATCAATTGATTATAGATGCTTACAATGCAAATCCTACCAGTATGACGGCTGCATTGGAAAATTTCAATGCAATGAATGTCTTTCCTAAAATGGTGATATTGGGAGATATGAAAGAATTAGGGGCGCAAAGTAAAGCCGAGCATCAGAAAATAATGGATTTGATGGAACAATTAAAATTCGACCGGATATTTTTATGTGGAGTTGAATTTTCATCATTGCCCGTTTGCCATCCGGATATACGCCGGTTCGGAACGACGGAAGACCTCATTCAACACCTGAGAACGACTCCTGTAACGGGATATAACATATTGATCAAAGGCTCTCGGGGAATGCAGTTGGAAAAAACCCTTGAACTATTATAGCTGAATTATTGTCAAACTCATTTTTTTGTTCACTAAAAAATCATATTTTTGCAGCTTTAGAAATCAATTATCCGAAAAACAAATACCATGAAACAAAAAGTACCAGTGGTGGCCAAGGCCATGCTGTATCCATTTATTCTTGTGACTTCACTGTTTGCTCTATGGGGTTTTGCCAACGACATAACCAACCCGATGGTGGCCGCATTCAAAAACATTCTTTTAATTACCAATTTTGAAAGCTCCCTGGTTCAGTTCGCTTTCTATGGCGGTTACTGTTTTATGGCCATTCCTGCGGCAATCTTTATCAAACGTTTCGGTTACAAAAAAGGAATATTATCCGGCTTGGCCTTATATTCTATCGGGTGTTTTTTATTTATTCCCGCCGGAAATGCGATGGCATTCTGGGCGTTTCTGACAGCCTATTTTGTGATGACCTGCGGATTGGCTTTCCTGGAAACGACATCAAATCCGTATATCCTTTCCATGGGAGCGGAAGAAACAGCTACACAGCGTCTTAATTTTGCGCAGGCGTTCAATCCGATTGGTTCATTGACCGGGATGCTGATTGCCAAGGAATTTATTCTTGCCCGATTAGATAAAGCAACAGAAGCAGAAAGGATCGTCTTGAGAGACGCCAATCCCGATGCTTTCATATCCATGCAAAGCAGTGATCTTGGCGTCGTAAGCGGCCCTTATCTGATGCTCGGCGTGGTGGTATTGGTCTTTTTTCTCTTTTTCTTTCTTTCTAAACTTCCGGTTGATGCTTCGAGAGATGAAAAAGGATTGCAAATCGGAGCTACTTTCAAGCGACTTCTTAAAAATGCCAGATATGTACGTGCGGTAATTGCCCAGACTTTTTATGTGGGAGTACAAATTATGGTATGGACGTTTATTATCCAATATGCCGAAAATGAATTGGGGATGAGTAAAAAAGACGCTCAGGGGTACAATATGCTTGCCATGGGTATTTTTGTTACAAGTCGTTTTATTTGCACATTCCTGTTGAAATACATAAAGCCAAGCGTTCTGTTGATGGGATTGGCGCTGGGAGGAATCGTGTTTACGACGGGTGTTATATTTATAAAAGGAATGTCCGGCCTGTATTGCCTGGTAGCAATATCCGCCTGCATGTCGCTGATGTTCCCCACCATCTACGGAATAGCGCTGAAAGGTCTTGGGGACGATGCTAAACTCGGATCCGCCGGGCTGATCCTGTCTATCGGAGGAGGATGCCTGATGCCTCCGTTGCAGGGTTTACTGATGGATAAAGCCGTATGGTTCGGATCGGCGTTATCTGCAGTTCGGTTTTCATTTATCTTACCGTTCATTTGTTTTATTGTAATTGCCTGGTTTGGACGTTGGGTACAAAAACATTGATCCTTGGATTCTTCAAAATTAAAAATATACAAAGCTTCCGCAGGTTCGGGTAAAACCTTTACCCTGGCGTTGGAGTATATCCGTGAGTTGCTGATAAACCATTCTCATCACACGCACCGGCGGGTACTGGCCGTAACTTTCACCAAAGATGCAACCGGTGAAATGAAAGACCGTATTCTTATAGAATTATATGGCCTGGCGTTTGATTGTGAAGATTCAAAAATTTTCAGGGCGACTCTGACGGAATCATTGAAAAATTCGGGATACCCGATGAAAGACGAGGAAATAACGGCGAAATCGAAAGAAGTATTACATGCCGTTCTGCACGATTACAGTCATTTACACATAACGACGATTGATAGTTTTTTTCAAAAAGTGTTGCGGAACCTGGCTCGTGAATTAGGTCGGGGATCCCGTTTTAACCTTGAAATGAATACATCAAAAGTACTCTCGGAAGCGGTACATTCCGTGATTGAGCGGGCCGGAGAAGATCCACAGTTGCTGGACTGGCTGATGGCCTATATAGAAGGTAAACTGGATGAAGGCGGATACTGGCGCATCGACCGGGAAATTATGGATTTCAGCCGTTGCATTTTCAATGAATATTTTCAGGAGCATGAATACGTTCTGAAATCCCAATTGGAAGGCGATACCTTAATATTTAAGAAAATAAAGGAATACCATACGAAAGTCCAGCTTGAATGTAAGGAATATTTTAAAAATTCATATGCTGAGCTCACAGCCATCATGAGCGAAAATGCCCTTGAACCCGAAGATTTCAACCGGAATGGAGTAGCGCTTCATTTTTTGGGTAAGCTTTCTGCGGAGGATTTTCAGAATGTAAATCCGGATAGCGCTGTCGTCCGGAATTGTAGCGAAGACGCATCAAAATGGCCTTCAGCCAAAACGAAGAAAAAGGCGGAAGTCATTGCATTGGCGGAGACCCGTTTTGTGTCGCTGTTGAAAACAACGCTGGACGTCCTCCGTAAGTATTACACCTCACGAATGATCACCCAAAATATTCACCAATTGGGATTGATTTGGGATATCACCAATGAGATAAGCCGTCAGAATGTCGAAAACAACCGGTTTATGCTCTCCGACACAGCTTTGTTCCTGAATAAAATGATCAACGACTCGGATACTTCATTTATTTATGAAAAAATTGGAGCCGAGATCAAACACGTCATGATTGATGAATTTCAGGATACTTCCCGTTTGCAATGGAAAAATTTCAGGTCTTTACTTTCTGAAATTCTGGCAAATAACTATTTTAGCATGATCGTAGGAGATGTGAAGCAATCCATTTACCGCTGGCGGAATGGAGATTGGGGCATCCTGGCCGGAATAGGAGAAGAATTGGGGGTACAACCGCTGAATCTGGCATATAACTATCGAAGCGAAAAGATAATTATAGATTTTAACAATCAATTTTTTACCAGCGCTTCGGAAACACTGAATGAAAAATACAGCTCGTCGTTCGGCGATGCATCAGGATCCCCTTTCCCCGACGCCTATCCTCCCTCCGACGTCGTGCAAAAAACGAAAAAAGAAGCAGAATCCGGCTTTGTCTCCATAGATTTTATTTCTGAAGACAGATCCGAAGAAACAGATTATAACGGTCTGGTACTGGAGAAATTATTTGAACAGATAAAACGCATGCCGGAATTGGGGATCCCCGCGAATAAAATCTGCATTTTAACACGGACAAATAAAAGCATCATTGCAATTGCCGAACATCTGGCGTCTCAAAGAGAAGAATATCCGGAATTAACCGCAAATCATTATTTGAATATTGTTTCGGATGAAGCCTTCCGGTTGGGTTCTTCCCCCGTGTTAAGGATTATAATCGAAGCATTGAGGGTATTGATCGAACCTCACAACCCGGTATACCGTTCCAAACTTGATTTTTACCTGAAACAATACAAGTTGAATCCGGATCCCGAATTACCGGAAACGCTCACCCGTTTGCCGTTATTGGAACTTGTAGGGCATCTCTATCGTTTCCTGGGACTGAAAGACATAGAGAAACAAAATGGGTATCTGTTTACATTCTACGATGCCATAGGAAATTATCTGCGTGACGCCGTTTCGGATATTCATGCTTTCCTGAAGTTCTGGGACGAAGACTTGCAACTAAAATCCGTTTCATCAGGAACTGCCGTCGATGGGATCCGGGCAATGACCATCCACAAATCGAAAGGACTGCAATTCCATACGGTGTTATTGCCGTTTTGCGACTGGGATATTTTTCCCGAAAAAAATCCGATCGTGTGGTGTGGCGCAAAAGAAGGATTGTATGATCTGGAACTGCTTCCGGTAAAATATTCCCGGAAAATGTTTGATACCGTTTTCCGGGACGAATACCGGAAAGAAACCGTACAGAGCTGGGTCGACAACCTGAATTTACTTTATGTCGCTTTCACCCGTGCGGAACACAATTTACTCATCCTGTCCAAAAATAAAAAGAAACTGGAATCGGTTGACGATATCCGGAAAGTGTCGGATTTACTTCAGTTTCTGACCGAAAAAAAGAACGGCCTTTCGGATGAAGATCCCCTTCATTATGAGGCCGGTTCTCCGGATGCCCGTTTGAAAAATGAAGAGCAAATAAGTGAAAACGTTCTGAAAGCCGTGCCTGAACCCATTGAATCGGGCTTTGTTTCGGAGGCTTTCAATCCGGAGAAGTCGATTTTTAAACAGTCGAACAAATCGCGGGAATTTATAAATCCGGACTTACCCTCGAAAGAGGCTTATGTGTCGCATGGAAATATCATGCATACCTTGTTTTCATACCTTAAAACGCTTGAAGATATTCCGAACGCCGTGGAAAAGCTTATCTTTGAGGGAATTATTTTACCAGGAGAAAAAAAAGAATATTCACGAAAAATACGACAATACATTGCCGATTCACAAGTGGAAGACTGGTTTTCAGGGAAATATAAAGTTTATTCCGAATGTACCGTCCTGACGGAAGAAAATGGAGAAGTTACCACGCAACGGCCGGACCGGGTATTATTTTCGGAAGAAGAAACATTAATCATTGATTATAAATTCGGAGAACCCCGGCCGGAACACCCCAAACAGATGCAACGTTATGTCCGGCTTCTGGAACAAATGAATCGTAAAAATATCCGGACATTCATCTGGTATGTTGAGAAAAACAAAATAATTTAAACAAAAATGAAAACATTCAATTGTATTCTAACCCTGATTTTTTTCGGCGCTAATTTCTTTGCGCCTCTGACTCAAGCTCAGGAATTAAAAGAAAAAACAGTCTTTCAGGTAGCCCAGCCGTGGAAGCCTTCGATAGACGTCCGGGCTGATGTCGCCATAATATATGGAGTAGAAGGGAATCCTTCGGAAAAAGGCAAGAAAATGCCGTTTGAAGAACGAGTGAAATCCTGGCGTGACCGCGGATATAAAACGCATTTTATGACCGGTATCGCCTGGGGCGAGTACCAGGACTATTTTACCGGACAATGGGATGGGATCAATCATCTCAGTGAAGGACAGGTTACAATGAAAGGTGATACCATTTGGCATGGACGCCTGGTGCCATATATCGTCCCTACCGCCTCTTTTATCCAGTATTTGAAGGAAAAACACATTCGCCGTGTCATTGATGCCGGAATTGATGCCATCTACCTGGAAGAGCCTGAATTTTGGATGCGGGCGGGATACAGTGACGCATTTAAAAAAGAATGGAAAAAACGGTACCGTTTCCCGTGGAAAGCCCAGCATGAGTCGCCGGAAAATACCTATCTGGCCAATAAATTAAAATATGAATTATACTACAATGCCCTGGATGAGGTGTTTACATACGCTAAAGAATACGGAAAAACGAAAGGGCTGAATGTCCGTTGTTATGTTCCCACACATTCGCTGGTGAATTATTCTTCCTGGCAGATAGTTAGTCCGGAAGCTAGTCTGGCATCGCTTTCCTGTGTGGACGGTTATGTGGCGCAGGTCTGGACAGGCACATCGCGTGAGGAAACTTATTATAACGGGCTCGAAAAAGAACGAGTATTTGAAAATGCTTTTCTTGAATACGGTTCGATGGAATCCATGACTCGTCCCACAGGCCGGAAAATGTTCTTCTTGACCGATCCTATCGAAGATAACGCCGGAAAAGACTGGGAAGATTACAAAAAAAATTATCAGGCAACTTTTGTCGCTCAATTACTGTATCCAATGATTTCCGATTATGAAGTGATGCCTTGGCCGGACAGGATCTATGAAGGATTGTACCGTGCCGGAGCCAATGGATCGGAGCGGACAAAAATTCCCCGTTTTTACTCTACCCAGATGCAAGTGATGATCAACGCTTTGAATGATATACCCCGGTCGGATAACAAAGTAAGCGGAACTTCCGGAATCGCGGTTATGATGTCTAATTCATTGATGTTCCAGCGCTTTCCGACACACGTGGGATATGAAGACCCCGGTTTCTCAAATTTTTACGGACAAACCCTGCCCCTGTTGAAGCGGGGAATTCCCGTTGAAACCACTCACATGGAGAACACCGCCTATGCCGGAACATGGGAAAACATGAAAGTCCTGGTTTTATCGTATTCCAATATGAAACCTTTGGAACCGGAGTATCATGATCATATCGCAGACTGGGTCAGGAACGGAGGAGTGCTCGTTTATTGCGGAAAAGACATCGATCCGTACCAATCTGTTATGGAATGGTGGAACACGGATGGGAATCACTATCCTGTCCCTTCCGGTCATTTATTTGAAAAGATGGGTATTCCCATGAATTCGGGAAAGGGAGAGTATCCTTGTGGAAAAGGAATGGTTTATATTGTCAGAGAAGAACCTAAAGATTTTGTTTTAGAGGCAGATAACGATAAGGAATATTTTTCAGTCATTGAAAAAGCATATCAGTATGCCTCTGAAGGAAAAACCCCGGAAGTGAAAAACCATTTTTATCTGGAGAGAGGCGCTTACATCATCGCTTCGGTTGTGGACGAGGGAGCGAGTGATAAGCCGCTTAAATTGAACGGGTTATTCATAGATTTATTCAATCCGGAATTGCCCGTTCTGAAAACAAAAACGATTCGTCCCGACGAACAGGCTTTCTTATACGATCTCAATAAAATAGAAGACAGAACCCAACCAAAAGTACTGTGTGGAGCTTCCCGGATTTATGATGAGGTTTCTAAAGAACATTTTTATACCTTTGTTACGAAAAGTCCTGAAAACACAAATAATGCTTCCAGGATATACCTGCCCGGAAAACCGAAGGAAATATTGATCAAAGATCATTCGGGAAACGATATAAAAGGATCTTCCTATCAGTGGGATTCGAAGTCGAAAACCTGTCTGGTTAAATTTGAAAATAGTCCGGAAGGAGTTTCCGTTCAGATTTTTTGGTAAAATATAAATAAAATACATATGAAACAAGCATGCAAAACTTGCACCCAAGAGCATGAACGTGACGCGAGTTCCATATGACCTTAAAAAAACAAATTATGTACATATGAAAAAAACAATTTTTGCCCTCTTAATGAGCTTTGTAATGTTGAATCTGGCAGCCATTGAAAACCCGGTTCAGTATGTTAGTCCCAGGATGGGAACCCAATCTACTTTTGCGTTATCGACCGGGAATTTATATCCGGCCATTGCACGTCCCTGGGGAATGAATTTCTGGACTCCCCAGATGAATAAAATGGGCGATGGATGGGCCTATTGTTATGGTGGATTATTCCCCAACGGCCGCCTTGACCAGAAAATCAGGGGATTCAAACAAACTCACCAACCCAGCCCCTGGATCAATGATTACGGACAATTTTCCATCATGCCTGTTGCAGGAAAAAAAGTTTTTGAACAAAACGCCCGGGCCAGTTGGTTTTCTCACAAAGCAGAAACGGCGACGCCTTACTATTATAGCGTTTATTTAGCGGATCATGATGTTTTTGCAGAATTTGCGCCCACAGAAAGAGCCTGTATTTTCCGTTTTTCTTATCCTCAAACGGACAGCGCATTTCTTGTAATTGATGCTTTCGATAAAGGATCATACGTCAAACTAATTCCGGAAAAAAATCAAATCATCGGGTATACAACCAAAAACAGTGGAGGCGTTCCGGAAAATTTTAAAAACTATTTTGTAATTCAATTCGAAGAATCTTTCTTCTCTGCCGAAATTTTTGCAAACAATGATCTCCTGCCGGGCGTTTCGGAAAAAGCTGAAAATCATGTAGGCGCGATTATTGGAATACCCTGCAAACAGAAGAAGCAAATAAACGTTCGTGTGGCGTCTTCTTTTATCAGTTTTGAACAGGCCGTTTTAAATTTGCAGGAATTGAAAAATGATCCCCTTGATGCCATTGCCGAGGCCGGAAAAGCCGCATGGAATAAAGAGCTTGGGAAAATTGAGATTGAAGGAGGAAGTATAGATCAGTACCGTACATTTTATTCCTGCCTGTACAGATCATTGCTTTTCCCCCGGAAATTTTTTGAAACGGACAAAAACGGCCGGGTAGTGCATTACAGTCCGTACAATGGTCAGGTTTTACCGGGTTACATGTTTACCGATACGGGATTTTGGGATACTTTCCGTTGTTTGTTCCCCCTGTTGAACTTCATGTACCCCGAAGTCAGCGCGCAGATTCAGGAAGGATTGGTCAATACCTATAAAGAGAGTCATTTCTTCCCGGAATGGGCAAGTCCGGGGCATCGTAGTTGCATGGTTGGAAACAATTCGGCGTCTGTATTGGCCGATGCTTTCCTGCAGGGAATTAAAGTGGACGATACGAACGCTTTGTGGGAAGGCCTGACATATACGGCCAATCATCAACATCCAAAAATATTTTCCACAGGAAGAGCCGGTTATGACTATTACAATAAGCTGGGTTATGTTCCCTGTGATGTGAAAATCAATGAAAGCGCCGCCCGTACCCTGGAGTATGCCTACGATGATTGGTGTATTTATCAGGTTGGAAAGGCTATGAATCGCCCTGCCGGTGAAATTGATGTATACGCAAAAAGAAGCGGAAATTTCCGTAATTTGTTCCGTAAAGAATACAATTTGATGTGTGGAAAAAAAGAAGACGGCGCTTTCAATGATCCCTTCAGTCCTTTCAAATGGGGAGGCGACTTCACAGAAGGAAATGCGTTACACTATACCTGGTCGGTCTTTCATGATCCGCAGGCTTTGATTGACCTTATGGGTGGAAATAAAACGTTCAACAGTATGCTGGATACGGTATTTTCACTCCCTCCGGTTTTCGACGACAGTTATTATGGCGGCACTATTCACGAAATCCGGGAAATGCAGATTATGAATATGGGCAACTATGCTCATGGAAATCAACCGATCCAGCACATGATCTACCTCTACAATTATTCGGGCGAACCCTGGAAAGCCCAGTATCACCTGCGTAATGTCATGAATAAGTTGTATTCTTCCACTCCGGACGGTTATTGCGGCGATGAAGATAACGGACAGACTTCGGCCTGGTATGTGTTTTCTGCTCTCGGTTTCTATCCCGTATGTCCCGGAAGCGGAGAATACGTGATTGGTTCCCCCTTATTTTCCAAAGCGACATTGCATTTACAAAACGGGAAAAAACTGGTGATCAATTCGGAAGCCAATACCGATAAGAATGTTTATGTACAAAATATCAGTGTAGATGATAAAAATTACAATAAAAATTATTTCGTGATTGAAGATCTGAAAAAAGGAGGTGCAATCCGGTTTGAAATGGGAACTCAACCGAATAAACAAAGAGGGACAGGTTTGGAATCAGCTCCGTATTCTTTTTCGAAAAGATAACAGTTTCGTGCAGATTGGCCTATAACCCGAAGTTTTATGAAGATATCTTTGAAAACAACTAGATCCTGAATCTACGGGGAACCGGTTATAAGTTTTTGAGTGATTGGAAATCACAGTAAAATAATAATCGTGTTTTCATGCAACGTTTTTGCTAAAGTTGACTTTATTTATAAGTATAAACCTGAAAAAATAATAAAATGAAATCATCTGTCTATTTTCTGATCATTCCGGCTTTTATTTTCCTTTGGGCGTGTTCCGAGGATGTCCATGATCCCGATTCTCCCGATGCACAACCTATTGAACTGCGTTCGGAGTTGAAACCTCGTATCGAACAGGATAATACTTTTGCCTGGGATTTATTTAAAACTGTTTATGAAAATACAGGAAAACCGAATGTATTTATATCGCCGCTAAGTGTAAGCATGGCTTTATCTATGACGATGAATGGCGCTAAGGGCGCTACCAGGGAAGAGATGGAGGCGGCTTTACGTATTTCCGGTTTTTCCGAAGATGAAATCAACGAATATTGCAAAACATTGAGGGAAGCGCTGTTGAAAGTTGATCCGTTAACTCAGATCAATATTGCCAATTCGATATGGTATCATATGGGATTTCCTGTTGAGAATTATTTTATTCAGACAAACAAGACTAATTTCAATGCAGAGATTAAGGAAGTTGACTTTATGGATCCCCAAACGGTCAATCTGGTTAATAACTGGTGTGCAGACAACACAAAAAACAAAATTACGAAAATCGTAGATGGATTTTCTTCCGATGTGGTTATGTGTTTAATTAATGCTGTCTATTTTAAAGGAATGTGGAAGATGAAATTTGAGAAAGAGAATACTCAGCGCAAACCTTTTTACTATGACAATAACCGGACGGAACAGGTAGAGATGATGAGTCTTGCTTCCACGTTGAATTATACTTCGGATGAAAACGCCCGCTACCTCGAACTTCCCTACGGAAATGAGGCTTTCAGTATGGTTGTGATCCTGCCTCATGAGGACAAGACAACAGATGATGTCGTGAAAAATTTAGATATTACTTCCTGGAATAATGTACTGAATTCATTCGGAGGAACAAAAATCAATCTGGAACTGCCTCGTTTTAAGACAGAATGTGAATATAAGTTACCCTCCATTTTAAAACAGATGGGAATGAAACTCCCATTTACGGATTTTGCGGACTTCACCGGCATTTCACGAGGTGGAGGCCTTTGTATTTCGGATGTTATTCACAAAACGTTTGTGGAAGTGAACGAAGAAGGAACGGAAGCTGCAGCTGTGACCGCAGTAGTAATGATGGTTTCTTCGGCGGGAGAAGGTTCCGTTCCTTTTACGGATTTCTTTGTAAATAAACCGTTCTTGTTTGTAATCAAAGAAAAGAGCACGAATGTCATTCTCTTTATGGGTAAAATGGGAGAGATATAAGAAAATATCTGTTTCCTGATCATATCCCTTCGCAAATACATATCGGAGAAAATTGATAACCTTCTCCCTCCGTCGCTTTTTTTACATTCCCCACTGCAGGAAAAGATATATGCATTCCCCCAATGGTAATATTGTTTCGAGCGGCATACTCCAACGCCTGTTTGCGCGTCCGAATCGCTGTTTCGGAATCGACGTCGAACGATAGCGCTACGTCCGGACAAGGCATTTGTATCGGCATTGCGTGTGTAACGTCGCCCCAAATGAGCCATTTCACATCGGATGACCGTATCAAAAAAGCCGTATGTCCGGGCGTGTGCCCGTAAGCGGCAATCGCTTGGATGCCGGGGAGAAGATCGGGAGATGCTGCGCCGATTTCAACCGGATCAAAGAGATGCACTTTCCCT
>JAIRZF010000211.1 GCA_031267385.1 Dysgonamonadaceae bacterium
TGCCTGATTTGAGCCGCTGTATCATCACTCCGGCTTAAACCCGTTGCGTTTCAGTTCCATATCTTCTATATAAGAAATCTATTTTTTATTTTTGTCTTTTCATTATTCAACAAATAATGCTAACTTTGTGGTAAGTGTATAACTATCCCGGTTTTGCAAAATGAACAACAAAACTTCTGGAACATAGTTGGGATTTATAGAGGAAAGATAAGAATAATTATGAATTGTAAGTTATTGATCGGTTATTTTTCAGGAATTTGTTGAATTGCCCTTGTGGTCGCTATTGGGGTGCTCAATGGGACATTGGGGACATTGGGGACAACATCTTATTTTCCGATATATGTTTCCAGTAACTTGCAGTGATTTTTGGGAGTTAAGGAGATTTCCTTACAATCGGCAGGGATCAGTACCGTTTGGCCTTGCATGAGATCCGTTTCAAATCCGTTGTTATCTTTCAACGACAATTGCCCTTCCATGCAAATATAGATAGTAAAAGAGTCCCTGTTTTCCAGGCTGACGATTTTCTTTTGAGTCGTATCTATCAGGTTTGTCGTGAAATACGGGCAACTAACCAGATTCCGGATCTCATTTTTGAGAGGAGTATAATTCAATTTATGATCGGGATAGACCGTATAATCAATAGCATCTTTTGCCAATCCGGTATGCAATTCCCGTGGATTTCCCTGGGCGTCTTTCCTGTTGTAGTCGTAGATGCGGTAAGTAATATTTGACGTTTGCTGGATTTCGGCAATGAAACAACCGGCTCCGATAGCATGAACCTGTCCGGCCGGGAGGAAAAACACATCACCGGGTTTCACTTCATATTTATCCAGGTAACCGGTGAAAGTATCGTCTTCCAGGCTTTTTACATATCCTTCGGGAGTAAGTTGTTTGGCAAATCCGGAGTAAAGGAACGCTCCGGGAGTGCAATCGATCAGGTACCACATCTCTGTTTTGCCGAAAGAGTGGTGTCTCTCTTTAGCCAGTTTGTCATCAGGATGTACCTGAATCGACAACGCTTCACGGGCGTCGATGAATTTGATCAACAACGGGAAAGTGGCGCCAAAACGTTCCAGTACTTTTTTCCCTGCCAACCTTTCCCCGTAAGTACGGATCAGGTCATCGAGGGATTTCCCTTTTAATTCACCGTTGGCCACAACGGAGACATTGTTTTCTACGCCGGAAATCTCCCAGCTTTCACCGATTCCATGTTGTTTGGGATTTATGTTTTTGAAAATGCAAATTTGGTCACCTCCCCAGATGACCGATTTTAGGATGGGGTTGAATATCAACGGATATAACATAGTTTCTAACATAGCTTTATTCTTAAAACGATTGCCGTCCTTGCCGGCAGGTACAATTTTAACCATTCCTTATTCTCATTCTTATATAACGGGTCGAAATTAGTGAAATGTTCCATATTATCATTAATACGGCCAAATCCTCCGAACTCCAACCGGTCTGAATCCAACACAATCTCGTATTTACCTTTGGCGGCGAGGACTCCATAATCGGCGAATGACTTTTCAGGATTGAAATTAAAAACAAAGATCAGGTCTTTACGTTGAAACGCCAGAACCTGGTCGTTATTATTGTCCCAGATTTTGATAACAGGAAGATCCCGGAAGTCCTTAACGCTTTTTATAAGGCTGATCATCGCTTTGTCAAAGTCGCCCAGATAATGATATTTCAAACTTTTGTTGTCCACCAGACTCCACTGACGCCGGGCATATTTGTATGACCAGTCGTTGTCCTGCCGTGGAAAATCAATCCATTCCGGGTGACCGAACTCGTTGCCCATAAAGTTGAGGTATCCTCCGTTGATTGTAGCGGCCGTCACAAGACGGATCATTTTATGGAGAGCAATGCTCCTGTTGATAACCAGATCATCATCGTCTTTGTTCATGTGCCAGTACATCGCAGCATCGGCCAGCCGGAAAATAATAGTTTTGTCGCCAACCAGAGCCTGGTCATGGCTTTCCACATAACTGATGGTCTTCTCATCACTTCTGCGGTTCGTCGTTTCCCACCAGATTGTAGTCGGCTGCCAGTCCTGATCCTGTTTTTCTTTCAATGTTTTGATCCAGAAATCAGGGATATTCATGGCCATCCTGTAATCAAAGCCATACCCTCCGTCTTTGATTTTTGCAGCCAGTCCGGGCATTCCGCTGACTTCTTCCGCTATGGTGATCGCATCGGGATTGACTTCATGAATCAGTTGATTCGCCAGCGTGAGGTAACAAATAGCATCCGCATCCTGATGTCCGTTGTAATAATCGCCATAGCTGGAAAAATCCTCGCCCAGTCCGTGGCTGTAATAAAGCATGGAAGTAACGCCGTCGAAGCGGAAACCGTCGAAATGATATTCCTCGATCCAGAATTTACAATTGGACAAAAGAAAATGAAGGACTTCATTTTTCCCGTAATTAAAACACAACGAATCCCAGGCAGAATGAACCCTGCGTTCATCCGTGTGGAAATATTGGCCGTAAGAACCGTCAAATCGTCCCAGTCCTTCGATCTCGTTCTTTACGGCATGAGAGTGGACGATATCCATAATGACGGCGATTCCCATGGAATGGGCAGTATCAATCAGCTCTTTCAATTCGTCCGGAGTTCCGAAACGGGAAGATGCGGCAAAAAAACTGGATACATGATAACCGAATGAACCATAATATGGATGTTCCTGTATCGCCATGATTTGTATGACATTATAACCGTCGTCGGCAATCCGTGGAAGAATATTCTCCATGAATTCACGGTAGGAACCTACCATTTCTTTCTCCGTGCTCATGCCGATATGACATTCATAAATGAGCAGGGGAGAAGTGTCCGGTTTAAAAACCTTGCTTTTGAACTGATAGGAATGTTCCGGATTCCAGACCTGGGCGCTGAAAATATGCGTGTTTTCATCCTGGACTACCCGGCGGCACCAGGCCGGAATACGTTCATTGCACCCCCCGTCCCAATGCATCATGAGTTTGTAAAGATCCCCGTGGTGAAGCGCCTGTCGTGGTAACTGGATCTCCCAGACTCCATTTGCAACAGGTCTCAGGCTGTATTCATTGCGTTGTTGCCAATCATTGAACGTCCCCGTCAGATATATTGCCGTCGCATTTGGCGCCCATTCCCTGAATACCCATCCGGTATTCGTTGCATGTAACCCAAAATAAAGATAGCCCGAAGCAAAGTCATTCAGACTCATCTCCCCATTCCGGGTAAGTTGTCGTTCCTTCTCTTTGAAATATTCGTAACGCCCCTTGATGGCATCCTCGTATGGCTTCAGCCATGGATCATTCCGGACTATATTCATGGATTTGTTTTATTTCACAATTACTTTCACAATGATCTTCTTAATATCACCCTCCCCGACACAGGGAGCATGTCCGTCTTCAGGAAAGAAAATTACAAACTCTCCCGGGCAAAGCGTAAAATACGTTGTAGGAGAATCTCCATAAAACTCAATATCCTTTTCAGGATCGAAAGGAACAGCAACATCTTTACATTCGCAACGTTGTTTCCATCCGAACGTTTCCTCGCAAGAAACCGGGACTTGAATGTCAATATATTTGTTGTGAACCTCCAGTTTGGCATCAATAGAAGATTTTAATTTCGATGCATTGATGTTGACAATCAGGTCGTCATCCTTTAAAACCACCTTATCCGGTTCTATTTTAGAAAAATCAAGAGATTTGATGTAATCGAATGCCTGCCTGAAATAAGGATTAAGTTGCTCATATTGAGCGCTGTTTTTTAATGAATCAATAATCATGATAAGTGAAATGTTTTTGATTGATTGTTACAAATGTAATCATTATCCTTTAATTATATTCTTCAATTGCAACAAAAAGTTAAATGTCACGTTTTAATATATGTTTGAAATGACCGGTTTATAAGAAGAATGAATTACATTTACCCGTTTTTATTCAGTTTACTTGTTGATGAGCTTATGAAAAAAGAAGATAAAATATATATAGCAGGTCACAACGGATTAGTCGGATCTGCAATATTAGGCAATTTGAAATCCAAAGGATATTCAAACTTTGTTCTGAAAGACCATAAAGAATTAAATCTGACAGATCAGGTTGAAGTCTTCGATTTTTTTGAACAGGAAAAGCCGGACTATGTATTTCTTGCAGCCGCTAAAGTCGGCGGAATTATAGCAAATAATACTTATAGAGCCTCATTTATTTATGAAAATCTGATGATTCAGAATAATGTGATCCATGCATCCTATTTGAATCACGTAAAAAAGCTCCTTTTCCTGGGATCGACATGTATTTATCCCAAAGAAGCCCCCCAGCCAATGAGAGAAGATTGTTTATTGACCGGTGTGCCGGAATATACGAACGAGCCTTATGCAATAGCGAAAATTGCAGGAATAAAGACTTGTGAGAGTTATAATATCCAACATGGAACAAATTACATTGCAGTAATGCCGACCAATTTATATGGACCGAATGATAATTTCGATTTAGAAAAATCCCATGTTTTGCCGGCTTTATTGAGGAAAGTTTATCTGTCCCGGATGTTGAATGACGGAAATTGGCCGGCCATTGAAACCGATTTAATCAAACGTCCGGTAGAGCAGGTTTCAGGAAAATCCTCTCATGAAGATATATTGTCCGTTTTATCCGGATATGGAATAGCTCCGAACCGGGTGGAGATCTGGGGAACAGGCGCTCCTTTACGGGAATTTCTCTGGAGTGAAGAAATGGCGGACGCTTGCGTATTTGTGATGGAGAACGTTGATTTCAAGGATTTAAAACCACAGGGAAATGAAATTAGAAATACGCATATTAATATTGGAACAGGAAGTGAAATTTCCATCAAAGCCTTAGCCGGGCTTATTGCAGAAACGATTGGTTTTGACGGTGAATTTTATTTTAACTCACAGAAACCGGATGGTACGATGCGGAAGCTGACTGACGTAACCAAACTGCATCGTTTGGGATGGAAACATAAAATTGATATAAAAACAGGAATTGAAAAACTTCATAAATGGTATACAAATAATTGATAAATGTCAATTAAAATTATGGAAAAAGTAGCATTGATAACCGGTATTACCGGACAAGATGGAGCCTATATGGCCGAATATTTAATAAAAAAAGGATATACGGTTCACGGAATAAAACGCCGGGCGTCGTTATTCAATACAGATAGAATCGATCATTTATATCAGGATCCCCATGTAGAAAACCGGAATCTGATTTTACATTATGGTGATCTGACCGATTCTATGAACCTCACGAAGATAATAGGAGAGGCGAAACCGGATGAAATATATAACCTTGCGGCAATGAGCCATGTAAAAGTCAGTTTTGATACTCCGGAATATACTGCAAATGTCGATGGACTGGGAACTTTGAGAATATTGGAATCCGTACGTTTACTGGGACTTACAGACAAAACGCGCATTTACCAGGCTTCCACCTCTGAACTTTATGGTTTAGTGCAGGAAGTTCCACAAAAAGAAACAACTCCTTTCTATCCTCGCAGTCCTTATGCCGTGGCGAAAATGTACGCTTACTGGATAACCGTCAATTACAGAGAAGCATATGGAATGCACGCAAGCAATGGTATATTATTCAATCATGAATCTCCATTGAGAGGAGAGACATTTGTGACCCGGAAAGTAACCCGTGCCGTTTCGCGGATAGCGCTGGGAATGCAACGTGAAGTTTTTATGGGAAATCTTTCCAGTAAGCGCGACTGGGGACATGCTAAAGACTATATAAAGGCAATGTATCTCATTTTGCAACAGGATAAACCGGATGATTATGTTATTTCTACCGGGATAACGACTTCCATCCGGGACTTTATCTCTATGGCTTTCAAAGAAATCGGAGTTACCGTCGCTTTCTCCGGAACCGGTATCGACGAGCTTGGTACGATTGTTGCCGTGGATGAACCGATATTCAATGATAAGGTTGGAAATCACTATTGTGAATCTTTTAAAAAGAGGATCGGTGAAACTGTTGTGAAAGTAGACCCGCAATATTTCCGTCCTACAGAAGTAGACCTTTTGATTGGAGATTCCACTAAAGCAAGGGAACGGTTAGGCTGGAAGCCTTATTATACCTTGCCTTTATTGATAAAAGATATGATGGACAGCGATGTCAAAGAAATGAAAAAGGAGGCTTATCTAAAAGAAGGAGGTTACAAAATTTTAAATTATTTTGAATAATAAAATAAAAAAAATGAACTTTTTCTTTATTTCGTTGTTTCATTAATGTGTTAGGCATAGTAAAAAGGGCTTTTTCGTCGAAAAAAAGCGTTTTTTACTTGTTTAGTGTGTTGGAAGTTTGTACATTTGGGACGAATTTCTGGTTTTTATAGGTTTTAGAGTATTTGAAAATTTAATTAATTAACTTAATATTTTAGTTATGAAGACAAAATTCTTACTTGCTGCTTTGTTATTGGGATGTTTCTTTCTAGTTTCAGCCCAGGATACTCAGCAAAATTATCCAGACCAAGCCGGTTTTAAAACTCCGTTCAAAAGGAATAACTCAGGTGATAACTGGTTCTTGCACGTAGGTGCGGGAGGTCAGGTCTATTTCGCTGATTTCAATGACAAAGCAGATTTTACAGACAGAGTGACTGTCGCTCCCACAATTTCTGTCGGGAAATGGTTCAGCCCTTATTGGGGATTTCGTCTGAAAGCTCAAGGCGGCGCTTTGCGTGGCTTTTTGAATGATGCAGCTTTCATGCAACATGATAAGTATTACAACTTACATGTTGATGCCATGTGGAATCTTGCCAACTATTGGGGTAAATATACTCCTTCCAAGTTGTTCAATTTCACACCTTACATAGGTCTCGGTTATGCTCACCGGTTTGAAAATGATCAAAATGTTCCTGCCGGCGTTCCTGTAGCACAGGATTTTTCCCGTTATTCAAATGCATTGTCTATGAACACAGGTATCCAGTTTGGATTCAGTTTGAGTAGCAGGGTAAATCTTGATTTTGATTTTGGAGCTGCCGTTGTTCCCGATTATTTCAATAGAATGACTCAAAAAGCTGAAAATGAGCTTATTGCTACCGCATCTGCCGGTTTTACATTCAAGTTGGGAAAATCTGATTTCCAGGTTGTTGAACCAATGGATTATGCTTTGATCAACGATTTGAATAGCAAAATCAATGCTCTTCGTTCAGAAAACGAACAATTGTCAAAACGTCCGGTTTCTTGTCCGGAATGTCCAAAAGTTGTTCCTACTGTAGTTAATGAAGTAAATTATGTTCCTAACATCGTATTCTTCCGTTTGAATAGTTCTAAGATTGATGCTAATCAACAAGTCAGTGTTTACAATACGGCTCAGTTTATGAAGAATACCGGTGAGAAAATCAAAGTTATCGGTTATGCCGATAAGAAAACAGGAACAAATTCTTATAACTTGAAGTTGTCGGAAAAACGCGCCAAAGCTGTTGCTAAAGAATTGACGTCAAAATACAACATTCCTACTGAAAATATCGTAGTAGAATGGAAAGGTTCCGACGAACAACCATATCCGGAAAATAACTGGAATCGTGTTGTCATCATGAGCGCCCAATAAAAAGCGCTTATAAAGTCATGAAAATTGAAAGCGTCCGAATTAGTTCGGGCGCTTTTTTTGTAAATATGTAAAAAAAAGCTAATTTTGTAGACCGATATAAAAAACACATGAAACAAGCAAGAGGTTATGGTTTCTTAATTAAGTGGCTGGTCGTCTTTGGTGACCTCTTCGTCCTTAATTCAATGTTTATTCTGGCATACTTCTGGACAAAAACCGATGGACTTCCGGATTTTGCCGGTAAGTTGAAGATCGTTATTCTTTTACTGAATTTTTGTTATCTTTTTTCCCTCTATTTTGTTCCCGTCAAAATAGATGTGCCGGTGCTTTACACCGATAAAGTTGTTCAACGATCACTTTCGCTGATGGCGTTTCATGCGATCATCTATATCGCCTGTCTCGCGTTTCTCGATATTGATTCCAATGATTTTCCTACAAAATTCCTGGTCGTTTATTATATAATCCTGTTTGTCTTATTTTCATTATGGCGGATCTTTGCCAGAGAAGCATTGAAGCGTTACCGCAGGATCGGGCGGAATTTCAAACGGGTGGTCATTATCGGTGCAGGAAAAAACGGAATGGATCTGTATGCCGAATTGAAGAAAGAAATGGCTTACGGATACCAGGTGCTAGGCTTTTTTGATGATAACCTGCTGTTGAAACATACATTGCCCAACTATTTGGGAATGACGCACGAAATAGAAGAATATGTGTTGGAAAACTCTGTCGATGAAATATATTGTACTTTGCCGAATTCCCAGGATGAGAAAATTGTGAGGCTACTCAATTTCTCGGAAAAAAATATGGTGCGGTTTTATATTGTCCCTGAATTTTACCGTTACCTGAAGAAAAAAATGACTCTCGAAAATATTGAGTCTCTTCCCGTGATGATGGTGCGTTCAGAACCTTTGCAATATGTGCATAACCGTATGATCAAGAGAACATTCGATATCTTCTTCTCTCTGACGTTCCTGTTGACGGTATTTCCGGTTTGCTATCTGGTTTTTGGAATGTTGATCAAATTGTCATCCCGGGGACCAATCTTTTTCAAACAGCTCCGTACCGGGATTTACGGGAAAGATTTTTATTGCTATAAATTCAGGTCAATGAAAATGAATGTTGATGCCGATGAAAAACAGGCGGAAAAAGATGATCCCAGAACAACCTGGATCGGAGAATTTCTGAGGCGAACCAACCTGGATGAGACACCTCAATTTTACAATGCACTGAAAGGAGATATGAGTATTGTCGGCCCTCGTCCGCATATGTTAAAACATACGGAACTCTATTCCATGCTGATTGATAAGTACATGGTGCGGCATTTGATCAAGCCCGGAATAACAGGTTGGGCGCAGGTGAATGGCTACCGTGGAGAAACAAAAATGGTGGAACAGATGGAACAACGGGTAAGGATGGATGTCTGGTATCTTGAAAACTGGACCTTCCTGCTGGATCTGAAAATTGTGGTTGTTACGATCTTTAATATGTTCAAAGGAGAGAAAAATGCCTATTAACTCTCTTCCGGTTCCACGAAACAAAACGGCGAAATACAGCCATCGCCCCAATTTAGTCATAAAAATTAGCGGAATCATTTGCCCATTCAAAGAGTGTTCGTTGTTTTGCACTTGAAAAATATGTACAAAACAACCGCTAATTTACAAAAGGGCGGTAATTTAATAAATAATAGGAAGCAATGAATGAAAATTTGAACATATTGTTTCAACAGAATAACGGTTATTTGACAAAACAACTTTTGCCCAATAAATATCTGTACTATCAACTTTTGAAGCTGATAAAATCAGGTGTTGTTGAAAAGGTTAAACGAGGAGTTTATCGACTTTGCAGTTACGAAATTGAACCTATGATTGACATTGACAAAGTAATTCCTGACGGTGTATTGTGTCTGTATTCCGCTTTGTTTCACTACAATTTGACAGTTCAAATTCCACATTCTTTCAATGTTGCAATAGAAAAAAATCGCAAGATTACCCTGCCGCAATATCCGCCAATTCAACTATATTATTGGAAACAAGAATATTACAAATTGGGCGTTACAACCGAGAGAATTTATGATTTCACCATAAAAATCTACGACATTGAAAAATCGGTGTGCGATGCAATAAAATTTCGGAATAAAATAGGCATAGACGTAACCTCCGAAGTTCTGAAAAATTACTTGAAAAGAGAAGATAGAAATTTGATAAAACTAACCGACTACGCAAAAAAAATGCGGATATACAATATTTTGAAAATTTATTTGGAAGTAGAACTATGAGTAAAAATTATGCTAAATCGAAAAAGGCAAAGTTACTTCATATTGCGCAGCAGGAGCAATTGCAATATCAAATGTTGATAACTCGTTATCTATTTGAAAGGTTGCTTTATCGGTTGTCTGCAAGCAAATACAAAGAAAAATTCTGTTTGAAAGGCGGCACTTTGCTCTACGCACTTGTTAAAGAGACGCCCCGTCCGACTTTAGATATAGATTTTCTCGGATTGGATTTTTCTAATGAAATGGATAATATCAAAAACGCATTTATTGAAATATTGTCGATTGAATGTGAAGAAGATGGCGTAATATTTGATGCGAAAAGTATTGTAACAACAGAACTTATTGGAAATAAAAGATATGCGGGCATTCGTGTTTCGTACATTGCTCATTTGGATTCTGTAAGGCAACAAATGCAGATTGATATCGGTTTTGGCGATATTATCACACCTGCACCGCAAAATTTGAGTTACCCTGTGTTTTTCGATGAACTGCCTGCACCCGAAGTTTATGCCTATTCGCTCGAAACTGTAATTGCAGAGAAATTTCACACAATGATAGAATTAGGTAACGATAACAGTCGTTTCAAAGATTTTTACGATACCTATAAAATATTAACTACACGAAAAATTGACGACAATACGCTTATTGATGCAATATTAGCAACTTTTCAAAACAGGAAAACGATATTTCAAGAAAATCATCCGTTATTTTCAGAGGAATTTATTAGAAACCCAAATCGTCAGTTACATTGGAACAGTTTTCTTCGCAAAATAAAATCCGGAAGCATTGATTTTGAAACTGTTGTAAAATACATTACAGCGCGATTGCAACCGATATACGAACAACTTTTAATCCTTAATTAAATATACTTTTGCATACAAATTTTTATTTTTCAGAGGATTGAAAAATAAAAAATGTTACCTTTGTGACCTCAAATGGGAAGAATTATTGCAATAGATTATGGCCGGAAACGAACCGGATTAGCCGTTTCCGACAGAATGAGGCTGATCGCAGGAGCATTGGCCACACTGCCCGGAGATAAAGTAATCGAATTTTTACGGGATTATATATCCAAAGAGCCTGTTGAACTGTTTGTGTTGGGAGAACCTAAACAAATGAATAATCAGCCCTCGGAGAATATGCAGTGGGTGACGATTTTTAAGACACAATTGCAAAAAGCATTTCCTGAGATTGAAATTGAAATGGTGGACGAACGATTTACTTCCGTATTGGCTCATCGTGCCATGCTCGATGGAGGCTTAAAGAAAAAAGATCGTCGTAACAAGGAATTAGTCGACCGGTTGAGTGCAACAATTATTTTACAAACATATTTAGAAACCAACAGAATATGATTTTACCAGTATATATTTGTGGACAACAGATCCTGAGAAAAGTTTGCAAGGATCTTCCTGCAGATTATAAAAATTTGGAACAGTTGATCGAAAATATGTTCGAAACAATGTGTAATGCGGACGGAGTCGGTCTGGCCGGGCCGCAGATAGGGCTGGATTACCGCATTTTTGTCGTTGATTTGAATATATTTGCAGATGAAAGACCGGAATTTAAGGGTTTTAAGAAAGCTTTTATCAATGCCCGGATTACAGAAAGAGACGGAGAAGATGTTGTCGCTGAAGAAGGATGCCTTTCAATACCGGGGATTCACGAAAACGTGACGCGAAAAAACAGGATCCGGATTCAATACCTGGATGAAAACCTGCAACCTCAGGATGAATATTTTGAAGACTATAAAGCTCGTGTGATCCAGCATGAATACGATCATATTGAAGGAGTTTTGTTCGTGGATCATATTTCAGGTATCAGGAGGCAGTTGATAAAGAATAAATTGAATAATATGCTTAGAGGGAAAGTCAATTGTTCTTATAAAGTGAAACCTGTAGGCTTGAAATAACTGAAAAAATGAATATTTATCCCATCGAATATTAAAATAAAACAATGAAAATCATAAAAAAATAAAAGAAGACGCTTAATCGGTGTCTTTTTTTATTTTATTGATTATATTTGTCATCGTTTATCTAAAATATAGCTGTAATTTTTTCAATGAAAAGATCTTTCATCCTTATTCTAACTTTGATTTTGACAACTTTTGCCACATCCGTTTATTCACAAATTAACGTGGATCGGGTTTTGGCAAATGGGAGAAACGCATTATATTTCGAAGATTATATCCTTTCTATTCAATATTTTAATCAGGTCATAAGAGTAAAACCATATTTGCCGGAACCATACCTTTTCCGGGCAATGGCTAAATACAATCTTGACGATTATCATGGAGCGGAAGTTGATGCAACAGAGGCGCTTGAACGAAATCCGTTTTTGTTTTACGCTTATCAGTGCCGGGGAGCTGCACGCCAGAGTCTGGGAAATTATGAGGGAGCCGTTTCTGATTACCGGAAAGCATTGGAAATCAGACAGGAAGACAGACAGTCAATGATAAACATGGGGATTGCCTATCTCCAGTCGAAAAAATATGAAGAATCGGAGGAAACTTTCGACCTTTTAATAAAATACCAGCCGAAGTATACCCGTGCATATATGCTCAGAGGAGCTATGTTTGCAGAAAAAGGCGATACGGTAAAAGCATTGGCTGATTTCGAGCAGGCAATCGGATTGGATAAATATTTCGCTCCGTCCTATGGACAGAGAGGATTATTGTATCTCCAGAAAAATGAATACAAACAAGCTTTGGAAGATTTTAGCCAGGCTATCAAACTGGATGATCAAAATATCGGTTATTTTATTAACCGGGGACTGGCGCGTTATTATCTTAACGATTTGAGAGGCGCCATGTCGGACTACGATCAGGTGGTGTTAAGAGATTCAAAGAATGTAGTC